>CAZRFF010000256.1:0-2972 GCA_964599265.1 uncultured Simplicispira sp.
CCAGCGGCCATCTACCGCAGCATCATGAAGGCGCTGGACGCCTGGGACTACCTGTAGAAGACCACCTTCGAAGAGGCCGACTTCATCGAGACCTTCCTCGACATCCTGCGCACCACCCAGGCCGCGCCTGCCGCAGCCCCCGCAGCCGCAGCCCAGGATGCGCTGGTGCTCGACCCCCTGTGGCAGCGCACGCCCACCTGGCGCGGCCAGCGCGTGAACCTGCCGCTGACAGCCCAGCGCATCCTGGCCACGCTGCACCAGCGCCGGGGCGAGGTGGTGTCCTACGACGAGCTGTTCGAGGTGGTCAAGAGCGGGCGCAACCGCGACAACGTGCGCAAGCATGTGAGCACCATCCGCGAAGCACTGCGCGAGGTCGATCCGCAGTTCGAGGGCATTGAAAACATCCCCATGCGCGGCTTTCGCTGGGTGGGAAGATGAGCAACACCCCCCTGAGGCCCTGCGGGCCTTCCCCCCGCTTTCGCATTGCTGCGCAATGCGGGCAGGGGGACGCCGCCAGCGACCGCACGTGGGGATACTGGCGGCCCTTGCGCTGCGGCCCTCGCCTGGGCAGCACCGGTTTCACGCGCCGCGCCACGGCAGGCCCAAGATGATCCGTCTGCGCCGCCCCGCGCTGGAGATGCCGCGCCTGGGGCTGCCCGCTTTCCGGCTGCGCATTCTGGTGCGCGGCGTGTTCCTGCTGCTGGCGCTGGCCACCGTGGCACTGAGCGTGGTGCTGCTCAAGGAGGAAAAGGAACGCGCCTGGCACAGCTACCAGCACGGCTTTGAGCGCAGCCAGGCCGAAACCATGGCCCGCCTGCGCCACCCTTCCGGGCAGCTCGCGCTGCTCAACGCGGGCCACCGGCAGCAGGCGGTCACACCGCTGGCACCGCTGCTGCTGCCCTTTGCCGCCATCGACTTCGACGACCAGTACAAGGCCCAGCAAGCGGTGGAGATGGCGGGCTGCGCCGTGCAGTATCCGGACGGCGCCAGCCTGTGCGCTGCCGTGGGCAATAACCCCTATGCGGGCGGCTTCATCTACCTGGTGGGCAGCTTTCTGGCCGGCCCGCTCAGCCCCCGCGAGCGCGGCGCCCTGGCGCTGCAGGACGTGCACCGCGCCCGTGTCACGCTGGACATGCGCGGCGAAACCTACCGCTGGCTGGCCCCCTACGAGGCCATGCCCGCTGCGCCGGGCAGCAGCGGTGCGCGCGGGCGCCTGGCCGGCTTCGTGGACCCCGGCGGCGATCAACTGGGCAGCCTCGCCCGGCCGGTGCGCGACTTCCGCGGCTGGCTGTGGCAGAACGGCAGTTGCAGCGACCGCACGGCCCCGGCGCAGGAGGACTGCCTGCACCGCACCCACTACTCCATCCGCCTGCCGGTCGAACTGTTCCGCGAAGCCCTGTTCCGGCGGGGACAAAAGCCCGAGTGGCCCCCGCGCGACCTGGCCGCCCTGCGCCTGCAGGTGCAGATGCTGGGGCCGGGCCAGCCTGCACCCGTGCTGTTCGACAGCAACGCCCCAGGCGCGCGCTCGGCCGCATCCCTGGCCGAGCTGGAGCACAGCCTGCTGCCGGGTGAGCGCGTGGAGATCCGCAAGATTGGCACCGATGAAGCCTCGGCCCTGGTGCTCAAGGGCTCCGACGTGGAGCACGAACCCACGGCACCCTGGCTGCTGCGCCTGGTGCGCTGGCTGCCGCTGGACATGGCCGCCGCCGGTGCGCCCCCCGCCGCGCCGCAGAGGCTCGATTTGCTGGACACCCCCACGGGCAATTACGTCGTCACCTTGCACGGCAACCTGCGCGGCGTGGAGCAAAGTCTGGCGGCGGTGGCCTCGCGCATGTCCTGGTACCTGGGGGCCATGCTGGCAGCCATTGCGCTGGCGTGGCTGGCGGTGGAGCTGGGGCTGCTGCGCCGTATCACGGCCCTGACGCGGCGAGCCGCCGCCGTGTCCTACAACGTGCAGGACGGCCAGATCGGCCCGCAACTGGGCCAGCTCGAAGTGTCCGACCTGCGCGGCTCGGACGAGCTGGGCATTCTGGCCGGGGGTCTGGCCGACCTGCTGCAGCGCGTGAAGGACGACCTGCAGCGCGAGCGCCTGCGCGCCCAGCAGGAGCGCGACATGTGGCACGCCGTGGGGCACGAGATCATGTCGCCGCTGCAGTCCCTCATGGTGCTGCACGGCCCGCAGGACCCCGGCTATCGCTACGTGCAGCGCATGCAGCAGGCCGTGCACGTGCTGTACGGCACCGCCTCGCCCGCCGAAGCGCTGCAGGCCGCCAACGTGCCCGAGGGCCGCCTGGACCTGGACGCGTTCCTGCGCCATGTGGCCGACAACGCGCACTTTGCCGGCGTTGCCGGCGTGGTGTACGAGGGCTACGCCACGCCCGTCATCGTGCGTGCCGACGAATTCGCGCTCGAAGACGTGGCGACCCACATCCTGCGCAATGCCGACCGTTACCGCCCGCCGGGCTCGCGCATCCGGCTGGTGCTGTCGGCCTCGGAATCCACCGCCAGCGCCAGCGTGCACAACCAGGGCGCGACCATTGCCGAGGACCTGCTGGAGCAGATTTTCGAGCTGGGCGTGTCAGACCCCCAGCAGAGCCCTGTGCCCGGCGCCAGCGAGCACCGGGGCCAGGGGCTGTTCGTGGCCAAGACCTACATGGCCAAGATGGGGGGCACCATCAGCGCGCACAACACCGCCGACGGGGTGGCATTCACGCTGACCTTTCAGCGGCTCGGCTGAAACTCCTGTTTTGATAGCTGCTTGCGCTTGCTGGATAAGCGCAAGAGGCCAATTTTGCTATGAATCCAATGCGCCCCGCATGGCGTCGATCACGCTGCGGTAGTCGGGCTTGCCGAAGATGGCGCTGCCCGCCACGAAGGTGTCGGCCCCGGCGTCGGCCACGCGGCGGATGTTGTCTGCCTTGATGCCGCCGTCCACCTCCAGGCGGATGTCCTTGCCGAAGGCGTCGATGCGC
>CAZRFF010000257.1:0-2897 GCA_964599265.1 uncultured Simplicispira sp.
TGCGGCCCGAGGCGTCGGTGACGGTGCCGCTGATGATGATGGGCAGGCGCTCGCCCGTGGCTTCAAACACTTCGTCGATGGCAAAGAGCGCGGCCTTGGCGTTCAGGGTGTCGAAGATGGTTTCCACCAGCAGCACGTCGGCGCCGCCTTCGATCAGGGCCTTGGCCTGGTCATGGTAGGCCGCGCGCAGTTGCTCGAAGCTGATGTTGCGCGCGCCGGGGTCGTTCACGTCGGGGCTGATGCTGGCCGTCTTGGGCGTGGGGCCCAGGGCGCCGGCCACGTAGCGCGGGTGGTCTGGCGTGCTGTATTTGTCGCAGGCGGCGCGGGCCAATTGGGCCGAGCGCAGGTTCATCTCGCAGGCCAGTTCGGCCATGCCGTAGTCCTCTTGCGCTATGGATGTCGCGCCGAAGGTGTTGGTTTCGATCAGGTCGGCGCCCGCGGCCAGGTAGCGCTCGTGGATGTCGCGGATCACGTCGGGGCGGGTGATGCTGAGCAGTTCGTTGTTGCCCTTCACGTCGCGCGGGAAGTCCTTGAAGCGATCCCCCGCGCCGCCCGGCCCGGTATAGCCCTCGCCCCGGTACTGCGCTTCGCCAAGCTTGAAGCGCTGGATCATGGTGCCCATGGCGCCGTCGAGGATGGTGATGCGTTGTTCCAAAAGGGCAGGGAGCTGCTGGGCGCGGGTGTAGGGGAGGGTTTGCATGGGGGGATTGTAGGAAAGCCCACTGCCACCCCCGATACGCTTCCGATTTACCCCAGTTGCTCGAACAACCTCTTCGCCTCCCGTTGGGCTTGGTGACGCACTTGCTCATCCGCTAGGGGCAGCGCCACGCCATCTTCACCCACCGCAAACATTGCACCGCCCACATCGTCATCGTAATTGGAGCCGTCCTCATGGATCGCCCGGTAGTTATCTCGGGTGAGGTCAGTGCCCATGCGTTGGGCCAAGTAAAACCAAGTCCACGCTTTGAGAGGATCTCCTTGGTGGTGATGCTCGATCAGCTCTCTCATAGCCCGGATGTTGCCGCGCTCTGCAGCCAGCATGATCCACGCGGGCGCCCATTCATACCGCCCGACACGTTCTGCCAGATCGGCAATCCACAGCGGATCTGCTCTCACCTGGGGATTCTCCAGGTCAAAAAAACGGTCATCGCCATACCTGTCTGCGAGCAGAAGCAATGCGTCATGCTGGCCAAGTTCAGCTGCTGCATTGAAATGCTCGCGGGCTGAACCAAGGCGCAAAGCCAAGCCGCACTCGGCCACATCTCGCCGCTGAATGCGATCTGCATACGCTTGTGCCCACTCCAGTTCAACGCCGGTCAGTGTTTCGCCTTTTTGCTGGCGCTCGTACCAATACAAGCCGGCACGCGAGTCTGGCAGCTCGTCCAGTTCATTAAAGTCATCGTCTTCAAAAGCATTGCTATCGATTCTGGTACTCGCCCCACACATGAGCCCCAAAGCCAGGTGGGCACGCCCGTCGCCGTGCGCAGCCGCAGCGCGCAAGGAATGGATGATCCAGGGGTTTTCCAGTCGCAAAGGTTCAGGGTCATCGGGCCATCCGCCATCGCCCGCTTCATCAGCCGCCTCCAGGGCTTCAAAGTAGGCGTCACCGTGTGACTCTTCTCGGTACAGTTCCCTGGAGCCAGATAGGAGGGCGTCCAAAATGTCATCAAATGGTACCAAGCCCAGCCGTTGGTTTGTCATTTCCAAACACAGGGCTGCGGTCAGCGGTGCCACCTGCTCTTGGGGGTAGCCCAACACCGTGGCACGCGCAGTGCATTGAGCCTGGTTCAGTGCGCCGTAGTGTTTTACCAGCGGCTCCGAAGGCAAAGGGCACAGCAGTCCATGGTGCAGTAACGCTGCATGCGAGTCCAGGCCCATCGCTGCGGCTATCAACTCGTACACATGGGCACGTTTGATGTCAATCGCCAAGCTGTTTTTGAGACGAGCTTGCGTTTGGTGTGCAAAGGAGGGGGTGTTCATGTTCAACCTTTCTTCAGTGGGCATGCACAGGCCGGGAAAAACGCACACGTTTAAATCCCGACCGACATACCCTGAAGAGGCCGAATAGAAGCTGGATGAATGAAAGCAGCCTGTTTTTGCTCGTGTGCAAGCAAGGTGGGCACCGCCGCTGGATTCTACACATGTTGCGTGCGATTTTTCCGGCAAGCCCCCTATCCTGGTTGCGCACCACCAGTGTCGTATTGGCACCATAGCTTGCCTGCAAGGCACCGTCGGCGAGAGTGCCGCGCGGCGGTCTTGGCTTCGTCTGGAACGTCGCCTCTGGGGTGCATAAAAGCATTTTTTGCCCGCACGCACATCAGCCCTGCGCTGCAAGCGCCCCCTGCACCCACCGCCCCTGCCGCACCACCGTGCACGCGGGCCGCTGGCCCAGCCAGTAGCTGAGTTCGGCCAGGTCTTCCACCGGCCAGAGCACGAAGTCGGCGCTGCGGCCCGGCGCCAGCAGGCCGTGCGTGTCTTGCAGGCCCAGGGCGCGGGCGGCGTGCTGGGTGATGCCTGCCAGCGCCTCGTCGGCGCCCAGGCCCAGTAGGGTGCAGGCCATGTGGGCCATGAGCAGCAGGCTCAGTGCGGGCGAGGTGCCGGGGTTGTGGTCCGTGGCCACGGCCAGGGGCACGCCTGCGGCGCGCAGGCGCGCCACCGGGGGGTGCTGCGTTTCGCGCAGCATGTAGAAGGCGCCGGGCAGCAGCACGGCCACGGTGCCTGCCTGCTGCATGGCGGTGATGCCTGCGTCGGACAGGTGCTCCAGGTGGTCGCACGACAGCGCGCGCCAGCGCGCCGCAAGCTCTGGCGCGCCCAGGTCGGACAACTGGCCCGCGTGCACCTTGACCGGCAGGCCCAGGCGCGCGGCGGCGGCGAACACCTGCTCGGTCTGCGCCAGC
>CAZRFF010000258.1:0-2890 GCA_964599265.1 uncultured Simplicispira sp.
CGCGCCCGGCGAGGTGCGCGTGCGCATGCACGCGGCCACCCTCAACCAGGTGGACCTGTACATGCGCAACAGCGGCGCAGGCATCACGCACCGGCTGCCGCAGATCATGGGCCTGGACGGCGCCGGCATGGTCGAGGCCTGCGACGCCGACGACCCGCTGCTGCGCCCCGGCCAGGAAGTGGTCATCCACCCCGGCGTGGCCTGCGGCCGCTGCGCATTCTGCCAGCGCGGCGAAGGCGTCCTGTGCACGCACATCCAGTACCTGGGCGAGCACCGCGACGGCACCTTCGCCGAAACGGTACAGGTGCCCGCCACGCAGGTCTTCCCCAAACCAGCGCACCTGGGCTGGGCCGAGGCGGCGGCCCTGGGCGTCAACCACCTGACGGCCTGGCGCATGCTGTTTTCCAAGGCGCGCCTGCGGCCCTGGGAGACGGTGCTGGTCTTCGGCATCGGCGGCGGCGTGTCGCTGGCCGGGCTGCAGCTTGCCAAGGCCACCGGCGCGCGCGCCATCGTCACCTCGCGCGACGATGCCAAGCTGGAGCGCGCCCGCGCCCTGGGGGCCGACCACTGCATCAACGGCCGGACCCAGGACGTGGCCAGGGAGGTGCTGGCCCTGACCGGTGGGCGCGGCGTGGACGTGGTGTTCGAGAACGTGGGCGAGGCCGTCTGGCCGTCGGCCATGAAGTCGCTGGTGCGCGGCGGCCGCCTGGTCACCTGCGGCGCCACCAGCGGCGACCAGCCCGCCGCCGACCTGCGCCGCATCTTCATCCGGCAACTGCAGATCCTGGGCTCCACCCTGGGCACGCTGGGCGAGTTCCGCGACCTGCTCGGCTTCGTCGAGCGCACCGGCCTGCGCCCCGTGATCGACAGCGAATTCGCCCTGGATGAAGTGCACGCGGCGCTCGACCGCCTGGCGTCCGGCGCGCAGTTCGGCAAGGTGGCGCTGCGCATCGGCGGACACTGACCCGTGCAGCGCCAGGCGCCGTCAGGGCCTGTTCACGTAGTCACCGCCGGCGCAGGATGTGGATGTACTGTTCGCCCACGGTCTGCTGTTCCAGCAACTCGTTACCCGTTTGTTTGGCAAAGGCCTGGAAATCGCGCAACGAGCCGCTGTCGGTGGCCACCACCTTGAGCAGTTGGCCGCTCTCCATGTCAGCCAAGGCTTTTTTGGCCTTGAGGATGGGCAAAGGGCAGTTGAGCCCGCAGGTGTCGATTTCTTTTTGGATGTCCATGGTTCAGTCCTTGGAAGGCGGTGTTTGCAGCCCCGGGCGACGCTCTGCGTACTCTTGGGCGCTAAAGAACACGGGCTCATGCCCACGCGAGCGCAGCCAGTCGGCCAGCGCATAGCCGGTGCCCGCAGGCCAGCAACGCAATTGATCGAGATCGTACATCCGATAGTCCGCCAGTTCTGCTGACAAACGCACCTCGCCCTGGGCTTGCACGTGGTAGGCGATGATGATTTGGTTCATGCGCAAAAACTCATAAGCACCCACCAGGGAGCAGGACAATGCGTCGAGGTTGGTTTCTTCCTTCACCTCGCGGGCAATGCCTTGCTGGGGCGATTCACCGGCCTCCATGAAGCCAGTAATCAGCGCATACATCTTGCCCTGCCAAGCGGCATTGCGCGCCAGCAGCACCTTGCCATCCACTTCCACAATGGCGGCCAGCACCGGCGTGGGGTTGTTCCAATGCGTCCAGCCGCAGCCCGGACAGCGCAGGCGCTCTTTTTCGCCCCCATCTTCCATTTGCACCATGGGGATCAAGGGCGTTGCACAGTGGGTGCAATAGCGGGTTTCGTAGTGCATTGCTCTTTTTTTAATAGCTTATGATGATGAATGGACGGGCGGTAGCGGCACCAACCATTACACCGGAAAGACCCCTGTGGACAGGTAGCGGTCACCCCGGTCGCACACCACGAAGACGATACAGGCATTGCGCTCGCGCTGTGCAATCTGCTGCGCCACCCAGCAGGCCCCAGCGGCAGAAATGCCAGCAAAAATGCCTTCTTCGCGCGCCAGGCGCAGGCACATGTCTTCGGCATCGGCCTGGGTAACGAGCACCAGCTCATCCACCGCACGGGGATCGTAAATGGCGGGCTGGTAGGCCTCGGGCCATTTGCGTATGCCCGGAATGCGCGAGCCTTCCTGCGGCTGCGCGCCCACAATGAGCACATTGGGGTTTTGCTCTTTCAGGTAACGCGACACCCCGGTGATGGTGCCCGTGGTGCCCATGGCGCTCACAAAGTGGGTGATACGCCCGCCCGTTTGCTCCCAAATTTCGGGGCCGGTGGTTTCGTAGTGGATGCGCGGGTTGTCGGGGTTGGCAAACTGGTCCAGCACCTTGCCTTCGCCGCGTTTTTGCATGGCCAGGGCCAGGTCACGCGCGTGCTCCATGCCGCCGCTGCGGGGGGTGAGCACCAATTCGGCGCCGTAGGCCTTCATAGTCTGCGCGCGCTCGATGGACAAGTCCTCGGGCATGACCAGCACCATGCGGTAGCCTTTGATGGCAGCCGCCATGGCCAGGGCGATGCCCGTATTGCCCGAAGTGGCCTCGATCAACGTATCGCCAGGGCGGATTTCGCCGCGCTCCTCGGCCCGGCGGATCATGGACAGCGCGGGGCGGTCTTTGACCGAGCCTGCGGGGTTGTTGCCCTCCAGCTTGCCCAGAATCACATTGCCGCGTTCGGCGTTTTCGCGTGCGCCAATGCGCTGCAGGGCCGCCAGGGGGGTGCGGCCAATGGCGTCTTCGATGGTTGGGAAATTCATGCCCGTAAATGTGCCATAATTTACGTCTTCACAAATTCCTGCCGGAGTGGTGAAATTGGTAGACGCAGGGGACTCAAAAATAGGGACTTCTACGTAGGTCTTGTTTGAGGCCACTGCCTGCCAAG
>CAZRFF010000259.1:0-2882 GCA_964599265.1 uncultured Simplicispira sp.
CATGATCATCGCCATGGATCCGGCCATCAAGAACGCCAAAGACCTGGCCGGCAAAGTCGTGGCCGTGCAAACGGGCACCAGCTACCTCGAAAACGTCCAGAAGGTCGCATCCATCAAGGAAATGAAAAACTTCCCCACCGATGTGGACGCCCGCAGCGCATTGGCTTCGCACCGTGTGGATGCCTGGGTGACGGACCGTTTCGTCGCCAAGGCCGTGGCCGAGAAAAACCCCGGCGCCGGCTTCAAACTGGGCGACATGCTGTTCATCGAACGCATTGCCGCCGCCGTGGCCAAGGGCAACCAATCGCTGGCCCAGGCCTGGTCCAAGGCCTTGGCCGAAACCATGGCCGACGGCAGCTACACCCAGCTGTCCAAAAAGTACTTCAACGAAGACGTGCGCTGCCAGTGAGTCCGGGCTTGTGCCCTTTTTGATCGGTTTTCATGCTCACTGCCCTTTGGCCTAGCCACTGGAGCCGCCCGCAGCGCAGCAATGCGACGCTGGCGAGCGCCGTGGCCTTGATGGTGCTGGTTCTGGCTTTGCTGGGCTGGCTGCTTTCTTTTCTGCCCGAGCCCATCGGCTCGAATGCGCAGGCGTTCTCTGACGGTGCGCGCACCACGCTGTGGCTGACCCTGGTCAGCGGCAGCGTGGGCCTGGTGCTGGGCACGGGGGCGGCGCTGGCGCGCACGGCGCGCTGGGCACCGCTGCGCTACCTGGCCAGTTTTTACATCTGGGCCATTCGCGGCACGCCGCTGCTGGTGCAAATCCTGTTCGTCTACTTTGCCCTGCCGGCCCTGGTGCCGGGCCTGAACCTGCCCGACTTTGCCGCGGCGGTGCTGGCGCTTTCGCTCAACGTGGGCGCGTACAACGCCGAGGCCATCCGCGCCGGCCTGTTGGCCGTGCCTCGCGGCCAGACCGAGGCCGCACGCGCCCTGGGCCTGGGCCGGGCGCATGTGTTTTTCGACGTGGTGTTTCCGCAGGCTTTCAAGATCGCCTTGCCGCCGCTGGTGAGCAATTTTGTGGCCCTGCTCAAAGACTCGTCACTGGCCTACGCCATTGGCGTGGTGGAGCTGACCAACGTGGGCAACCGCATCCAATCGGCCACCTTCCAGCCCATTGCCACGCTCACCACCGTGGCCGTCACCTATTTGCTGCTGACCACCCTGGTCACGCAAATTTCCAACGCCATCGAATACCGTTTCGACGTGGAAGGGCGCAGCCAATGAAGCAGCAGCAGCCCACCCCCTACATCGTGGCAGACTGTGTCTGCAAGTCCTTTGGCACGCACCAGGTGCTGCGCGATGTGTCCACGCATTTCAACACCGGCGAGGTCACGGTCATCATCGGCGCCTCAGGCTCGGGCAAAAGCACTTTGCTGCGCGCCATCAACCGCCTGGAGCCGCACGACAGCGGCACCATCACCATCGGCGGCGTGCCGGTGACGGACGACCCGCACACCCTGCAGCAGCAGCGCTGCGAGGTGGGCATGGTGTTCCAGCAGTTCAATCTGTTCGGCCACCTCACGGTGCTCGACAACGTCACATTGGCGCCCCGGCGCATCCGCCGCACAGCGCGCCCCGAGGCCAATGCACAGGCCATGGCCTTGCTGCGCCGCGTGGGCCTGCACGAGCACGCGCACAAGTACCCCTGGCAGCTCTCGGGCGGGCAGCAGCAGCGCGTGGCCATTGCCCGGGCGCTGGCCATGCAGCCCAAGGTCATGCTGTTTGACGAGCCCACCTCGGCCCTCGACCCCGAAATGGTGCAAGAGGTGCTGGACGTGATGCGCGAACTGGCGCGGGGCGGCATGACCATGATCGTGGTGACGCACGAAATGGGTTTTGCCCGTGAAGTGTCCGACCGCGTGCTTTTCTTCGACCAGGGGCGCATTGCACACGACGCGCCCCCGGCCTCTTTTTTCGACAACCCGGGCAATGACCGCATCCGGGCTTTTATCGGCCGCATGGGCGCCTGAGAACCAGCACCCATCTTTTCCGCCACACCCAACCCAACGGAGTGACCATGAAACTGACCCCCACCTTCGTGACCCTGCTGGCCGCCGGCCTGTGCAGCCTGCCGCCCGCGGCCTTCGCCCAATCGGCCAAAGACCTGGAGGAACTGCGCAACGAGATCAAGGCCTTGCGCGCCGAGCTCAACCAGATCAAGGCGCAGCAGGCCCAGGCGCCTGCCGCGTCGGCATCGGCCTGGAACGACCGCATCGACGCCGTGGAGCTCAAGCAGAAAGATGCCGTGGTGCTGGGCGACATCCCTGGCAGCATCCGCCTGCCGGGCAGCGAGACCTCCATCCGCCTGTACGGCTACGCCGAAGCCAACCTGATCAAGGACTTCAAGGGCACGGCACCGGGCGACAATTTCTCCAACCTGATGGAGCAGCCGCTGGGCAAGAGCGAGCACGGCAAAACCGTGCTCACCGGCCAGACCTCGCGCTTCGGCTTTGAGACCTCGACCCCGCTGGGCAACGGCGCGTTCAACACCAAGATCGAGGCCGACTTCTACGGCTACTGCGGCTCCGAATGCAACCGCAACCGCCTGCGCCTGCGCCACGCCTACGGCGAATACGGCGGCTGGCTGATCGGCCAGACCTGGTCCACCTTCATGGACCTGGACAACCTGCCCGAGACCGTGGACTTCAACGGCCCCCCGGGCGCCACCTCGCGCCGCCCGACCATGGTGCGCTACACCTGGAACAACCCCCAGCTGGCCAAATTCCAGTTCGCGCTGGAAGAGCCTGCCGATGGCGCGCATTCGCCCAACCTGATCGCCCGCATGGATAAAACCTACGACTGGGGCGGTGTGAGCGCGCGCATCATGTCGCATGAAGAGCGTGTCAACGGCGTGAGCAAGCGCGGCAATGGCCTGGGCCTGT
>CAZRFF010000260.1:0-2870 GCA_964599265.1 uncultured Simplicispira sp.
CATGGGCGACCTGGCGGGCAACGACATCGGCTGGGCCATCCGCAAGCGCCGCTACACCGAGAAGCCCGACATGAAGTACAGCAAGACGGCAGACCTGCTGTGCGAGAAGGGGCGCTTCGGCCAGAAGGTGGGCAAGGGCTGGTACGACTACGTGCCCGGCAAGCGCGACGCCATCCCCAACGCTGAAGTAGAGCAGATGATTGCGGACCACCGCGCCGCGCTCGGCATCACGCCGCGCAAGATTTCGGACGAGGAAATCGTGCAGCGCCTGGTGTTTTCCCTGGTCAACGAGGCCGCCCACATCCTGGAAGAGGGCATTGCCAACAAGGCCAGCGACATCGACATCGTGTACATCTACGGCTACGGCTTCCCGGTGCACCGCGGCGGCCCGCTGAACTACGCCAACGAGGTCGGCCTGTTCAACGTGGTGCAGGCCATGAAGCGCTTTGCCCAGAACCCGCTGGACGACGCCGCCTTCTGGAAGCCCGCACCGCTGCTGGCCAAGCTGGCCCTTGAGGGCAAGACCTTCAACTGAGCGCCCAGCCACACCACCGAACAAGGAAACCACATGACTTCCGCAGTAATCGTATCGACCGCACGCACCCCCCTGACCAAGAGCTGGAAGGGCGCCTTCAACATGACCCACGGCGCCACCCTGGGCGGCCACGTGGTGCAGCACGCCATCCAGCGCGCCGGCATCGAAGCCGCCGAGGTGGACGACGTCATCATGGGCTGCGGCACCCCCGAGGGTGCCAGCGGCGCCAACATCGCCCGCCAGGCCGCGCTGCGCGCAGGCTGCCCGGTCACCGTGTCGGGCATGACCATCAACCGCTTCTGCTCGTCCGGCCTGCAGACCATCGCCACCGCCGCCCAGCGCATCATCGCCAACGAAGGCGACATCTACGTGGCCGGCGGCCTGGAAGTCATCTCCTGCACCGCGCAGGAAATGAACCAGCACATGCTGCAGGAAACCTGGCTGATGAAGAACAAGCCCGAGGTCTACTGGCCCATGCTGCAGACGGCCGAGCAGGTCGCCAAGCGCTACAACATCAGCCGCGAGGCCATGGACGAATACGGCGCCGCCAGCCAGCAAAAGGCCAGCGCCGCGCTGGAAAAAGGCCTGTTCACCGACGAAATCGCCCCCATCACAGTGACCATGGGCGTGGCCGACAAGGTCATGGGCCTCACCACCAAGCAGGTCACTGTGAGCGTGGACGAAGGCATCCGCGCCGGTACCACCTATGACGGCATCAAGGGCCTGCGCTCCGCACTGCCCGGCGGCCTGGTGTCGGCCGGCAACGCCAGCCAGCTCTCCGACGGCGCTGGCGCCGTGGTCGTCATGCACGAAGACCTGGCAGCCAAGAAGGGCCTCAAGCCGTTGGGCCGCTTCCTGGGCTTTGCCGTGGCCGGTTGCGAGCCGGATGAAATGGGCATCGGCCCCGTGTTCGCCATCCCCAAGGTCTTGAAGCGCCTGGGTTTGAGCATGAACGACATCGACCTGTGGGAGTTGAACGAAGCCTTCGCCGTGCAGGTGCTCTACTGCCGCGACAAGCTGGGCATTCCCGCCGACAGGCTCAACGTCAACGGCGGCGCCATCGCCGTGGGCCACCCCTTTGGCATGAGCGGCCAGCGCCTCACCGGCCACGCCCTCATTGAAGGCAAGCGCCGTGGTGCCAAGCGCGTTTGCGTGACCATGTGCATCGGCGGCGGCATGGGCGCTGCGGGCGTGTTTGAAGTGCTGTAAGCGCCGGATTGCTGTACGGGGCAGGGCTATCCATCCTCTGTGGGGTAGAATGCCCCGATACAGCATTTTCAAGGACGAAAAAGGCCATGTGGGTTATGACACCGCGAACTACAACGGAGACTTCCGCCAAGCCGTGAGCTTGGGTGTTCGCGCCTGCACAAGATTTTTTTCTTTGCCCCTGAAAAGCGCGGACTGGGTTCCGCGCTTTTTGTTTTGCGGCTTCCGCTTTGCCTTTCACGCCCGTTTTCAACCTTTGACACAGACAGGTTCCCCATGCTCCAGATCACGCTCCCCGACGGTTCCCAGCGCGAATTTCCCGGCCCGGTGACTGTGGCCGAAGTGGCAGCCTCCATTGGCACCGGCCTGGCCAAAGCGGCGCTGGGCGGCAAGGTGGGTGATAAGGTGGTGGATACCAGCTATCAAATCACGGCCGATAGCCCCCTGTCCATCATCACCGCCAAGGATGCCGAGGGCCTGGAGCTGATCCGCCACTCCACCGCCCACCTGCTGGCCTACGCGGTGAAAGAGCTGTTCCCGGACGCTCAGGTCACCATTGGCCCGGTGATTGACAACGGCTTTTATTACGATTTTTCGTACAAACGCCCATTCACGCCCGAAGACCTGGCGGCCATCGAAAAGCGCATGGGTGAACTGGCCGCCAAAGACGAGCCCGTGGTGCGCCGCGTGCTGCCGCGTGATGAAGCTGTAGCCTATTTCAAAGGCTTGGGCGAGCACTACAAAGCCGAGATCATTGCCAGTATCCCCAGCAACGAAGACGTGAGCCTGTACCGCGAAGGCGGCTTTGAAGACCTGTGCCGCGGCCCGCACGTGCCCAGCACGGGCAAGCTCAAGCACTTCAAGCTGATGAAAGTGGCCGGCGCCTACTGGCGCGGCGACCACCGCAACGAGATGTTGCAGCGCATCTACGGCACGGCCTGGGCCAGCAAGGAAGAATTGCAGCAATACCTCACCATGCTGGAAGAGGCCGAAAAGCGCGACCACCGCAAGCTGGGCCGTGAACTGGACTTGTTCCACATCGACGAGCATTCGCCCGGCACCGTGTTCTGGCACCCCAAGGGCTGGACGCTGTGGCAGGAGGTCGAGCAGTACATGCGCCGCGTCTACC
>CAZRFF010000261.1:0-2840 GCA_964599265.1 uncultured Simplicispira sp.
CTGGCGCTCGGCCCAGTTGCCCACGGCCTCGTAGTCGATGTTGATGAAGGCGCAAACCTGGTCTTTGTCGTGGCCAAAGCACACGGCCTCTTTGATCTGCGGGAAGAACTTGAGCTTGTTCTCGATGTAGTTGGGCGCAAACATGGCGCCGCTGTTGAGCTTGCCCACGTCCTTGGCGCGGTCGATGATGCGCAGTTGGCCGTTGGCGTCGATCACGCCGGCGTCGCCCGTGTGGAAGTAACCCTGTGCGTCGATGACTTCGGCCGTGGCGTCCGGGCGCTTGTAGTATTCCTTGAGCACCGAAACGCCCTTGACCAGCACCTCGCCGTTGTCGGCAATCTTGAGCTCGATGCCCGGTGCCGCCTGGCCCACGCTGTTCAGGTCCACCTGGCCGTCGCGCTGCAGGCAGACATAGGCGCAGGTTTCGGTCTGGCCGTAGAGCTGCTTGAGGTTGATGCCGATGGAGCGGTAGAAGCGGAACAAATCCGGCCCGATGGCCGCACCCGCCGTGTAGGCCACGCGGATGCGTGAGAGGCCCAGCACGTTGCGCAGCGGGCCGTAAACACTCAGGCTGTAGAGCTGGTACATCAGGCGGTCCATGCCGCCCACGGCCTTGCCGTCCAGAATGTCGGAGCCCACGCGCCGGGCGTGTGCCATGGCCTTGGCGTAGAGCCAGCGCTTGAAGGGGGCCGCGTCTTCCATGCGGATGGAGACGGAGGTGAGCATGCCCTCGAACACGCGCGGCGGCGCAAAGTAGTAGGTGGGGCCGATCTCGCGCAGGTCGATGGACACCGTGCTGGCCGACTCGGGGCAGTTGATGGTGAAACCCGCCACCAGCCACTGCGCAATGGAGAACAGGTGGTCGCCCACCCAGGCGGGCGGCAGGTAGGAGATGATGTTGTCGCTGGGGCCCAGGCGATCGACCTCCACGCCGCCGCGCGCCGAGGCAATGAAGGCCGAGTGCGTGAGGCACACGCCCTTGGGCTTGCCGGTGGTGCCCGAGGTGTAGAGGATGACGGAGATGTCTTCGGGGCGGTTGGTCGCGATGGACTGGTTCAGCTGCTCGGGGTGCTTTTGCGCCCAGTCGCGGCCCAGGGCCATGAGCTGCTCGGTGCTGATGAGGCCGGGCTGGTCGTAATTGCGCAGGCCGCGCGGATCGTCGTAAATGATGTGCGTGATGCTGGGGATGGTTTCGCGGATCTCCAGGAGCTTGTCCACCTGTTCCTGGTTTTCGGCAAAAAAGTAGCGCACTTCGGCGTCTTCGATGACGAAGGCCATTTCGGTGGCCACGGCGTCCTGGTAGAGCGGAATGGGCACACCGCCCACGCTTTGCACCGCCACCATGCCCATGTAGAGGTGCGGGCGGTTGTCGCCAATCAGGGCAAAGTTCTGCCCACGGGTGAACCCCAGGGCCAGCAGGCCATTGGCCAGTTGCTGCACGCTGGCGGCAGCGTCCTTCCAGCTCCAAGTCTGCCAGATGCCGTATTCTTTTTCGCGGATGGCCGCATCATTCGGCCGCTGGGCAGCATGCCCTAGCAACAGCTGCGGGAACGTGGTCTTCATTCCAGGTCCTATTGTTGGTTGACAGCCGGCAAACACGGGGTGGTTCTCCATGTCGCCTCTGAGACTTTGCATGCATCGTAGGGGTGACTTTGACGTCCTGGTGTCTTCACAAAGACAATTCAAGGGTAAATACCGAGAGCATCAACCCCTACTTTTTTCTTTGTAGTGCGCAGGCCTAGCGCACAAAGCGTCCTTCGCGGTTGACCAGGGTGAGCTCTACAAAGCGCGAGGCATTGCGCTCGGGCGCGGTGGCGTTGATCTCAAACCCGCCCAGATCCCATTTGCGCAGCGTCCAGGTGGCGTCGATGAAAGCGCTCCGCGTGGGGTTTTTGCCGGTGCGCTGCAGGGCTTCGGCAAACACGCGGGCGTTGATGTAGCCCTCCAGCGCCAGGTGCGAGGGTTCGGCCTGGGCGTCCAGGGCCTTCCAGGCGGTTTGGAATTCGCGCACCACCGGCGTGGTGGTTTGTGTGGGCAGGGGCATGACCTGCGCTACGACCAGGCCCGTGGCCTGGGCCCCCAGGGCCTTGACGGTGGCCGTGGTGCCCAGCACCGACAGGGCGTACACCGTGACCCCTGGGCGCAGGGTGCGGAAGGCCTTGATGAATTCCAGCGCAGGCTTGCCCGCCAGCCCCACCAGCACGGCCTCGGGCTGGGTGTCGGCCAGTTTTTGCGCTGCAGCGGCGGCGTTGGAGGCGTTGTTCTCGACCGTGGCCGTGGGGGCCTCGGGCAGTTTGGCGTGCTCCATGGCCTGGCGTGCGCCGGTGAGCACTTCCTTGCCGAAGGTGTTGTTCTGGTAGACCACGGCAATGCGGCGCGTGCCAATGGTGGCCAGGTGCTGCACGCATTTTTCGGCCTCTTCGGCGTAGCTGGCGCGGAGGTTGAAAACATTGCGGGCCCCCGGAATGCGGCTGATCTGCCCACCGGTGAAGGGCGCAAAGAAAGGAATGCCGCTCTCCTTCACCTTGGGCACCATGGCTTCGATGTTGGGCGTGCCCATGCAGTTGAACAGGGCAAAGCAATCGCGGTCGGCCAGGAAGGTGTCGAGGTTGGCCAGGGAGCGCGGGACTTCGTAGCCGTCATCCAGGGTTTGCAGCTGGATGCTGCGCCCGTGGATGCCCCCCTTGGCGTTGATGGCGGCAAAGGCCGCTTTTGCACCCTGGTGCATGGCCGAGCCCAAGTCGCCCAGCGGGCCGGTGAGTGCGGTGGATTGGCACAGCTTGATGGCGCTGTCCTGGGCGTGGGCGCGGGGCAGGGCGGCACCTGCCAGGGCCGCTGCC
>CAZRFF010000262.1:0-2835 GCA_964599265.1 uncultured Simplicispira sp.
GCCGGGGCGCAGCTTTGGCCTGGCACAGGTGCGCGAGCGGCTGGCCGCGCTGCACGGCGCCGACGGAACCCTCGAAATGAGAGCAAACAGCCCAGGCGGCACCTGCGCCAGCATCGTTTTTCCCTTGAACCCTTCTCCATGAACAACAGCACCACCGCCCTGATCGCCGAGGACGAGCCCCTGCTGGCGGCCGCCCTGCAGCACGAGCTGACGCGCACCTGGCCGCAGCTACAGGTCGTGGCCACCGTGGGCGACGGCGCCAGCGCCGTACGGCAGGCGCTGGCACTGCGGCCCCAGGTGCTGTTCTTCGACATCCAGATGCCGGGACAGACCGGCATCGAGGCCGCCGCCGAGCTGGCCGAGGCCTGGCCCGAGGGCGTGCCCTTCCCGGCGCTGGTGTTCGTGACGGCCTACGACCAGTACGCGGTGCAGGCCTTCGAAGCGCAGGCGGTGGACTACGTGCTCAAGCCCGTGCAGCCCGCACGGCTGCAGAAAACCGTGCAAAAACTGCAGATGGCACTTGCCAACCAAGCGCCAACAGCTATCAATCTGGAAGCAACCATGGCCCAGTTGCGCCACCTGCTCACGGCGCCGTCGGCCGCACCGCTGGCCGTGATCCAGGCCAGCATCGGCAGCCAGATCCACATGGTGCCGGTGGCCGACGTGGTGTATTTCGAGGCGGCCGACAAGTACGTACGCGTGCTCACCGCCGAGCGCGAATACCTGATCCGCACCCCCCTCAAGGAACTGGCGGCGCAACTGGACCCGCAGGTGTTCTGGCAGATCCACCGCAGCACGCTGGTACGCGCCACGCACATCGCCGCCGTGACGCGGGACGAGGCCGGCAAGCAGCACGTGACGCTGCGCGGCCGGCCCGAGCGGCTGCCGGTAAGCCGGCTCTACGCCCACCTGTTCAAGGCGATGTAGGCCTTTCCCCCAAGGGTTCCCAGCGGCCCGCCACGTGTTTGGGCAACGTGTTCACCGCCGCGAGGCGGCGGCGCGCAGCACACGCGTGCGCCAGCGGTCCAGCACCACATACACCACCGGCGTGGTGTAGAGCGTGAGCACCTGGCTCAGCAGCAAGCCGCCCACAATGGCAATGCCCAAGGGCTGGCGCAGCTCGGCCCCATCGCCCCGCCCCAATGCCAGCGGCAGCGCACCCACGATGGCCGCCAGCGTGGTCATCAAAATCGGGCGCAGGCGCAAGCTGCAAGCGCGGTAAATGGCCTGGGCAGCCTGGGTGTGGCCTGAACGCTGGCGCACCAGGGCGAAGTCGATCATCATGATGGCGTTCTTCTTGACGATGCCGATGAGCAGGATCACGCCGATGAGCGCAATCACCGAAAAATCGGTCTTGAACGCCATCAACGCCAGCAGCGCCCCCACCCCTGCCGAGGGCAAAGTAGACAAAATGGTGATGGGGTGCACCAGGCTCTCATACAGCATGCCCAGCACCAGGTAAATACACACCATGGCCGCCAGGATCAGCAAGGGCTGGCTGGACAGCGCATCCTGGAAGGCACCCGCCGTTCCACTGAAACTGCCGCGCACCGACACCGGCACCCCCAGCTGCGCCACCGCGTGGTGCACCGCCTCGGTGGCCTGCGACATGGACACGCCCGGCGCCAGGCTGAAGCTGACCGTGCTGGCAGGCGTGCCCCGGTCGTGGTTGACGGCCAGCGGCGTATTGGTCTGCGTGACCCGCGCAAAAGCCGTCAGCGGCACGCTCTGGCCCTGTTTGTTGACAAAGAAAAACCCGCCCAGCGTCTCGGGGCTTTGCAAAAAGCGCGGTGCGGCCTCCATCACCACGCGGTACTGGTTCAGCGGGTTGTAGATCACGCCCACCTGGCGTTGGCCAAAAGCGTCGTTCAGGGTGGCGTCGATCTGCGCCATGGTGAGACCCAGGCGCGACGCGGCATCGCGGTCTATGACCAAGGTGGTTTGCAGGCCATAGTCCTGCACATCGCTGCTCACGTCCTCCAGCTCGGGCAGTTGCGCCATGGCCTGGCGGATGCGCGGCTCCCAAGTGCGCAGCTCCTGCACATCGTCGGCCTGCAAAGTGAAATCCAGTGAGGCGCTGCTTTGCCGCCCGCCAATGCGCACATCACGCTGCAGCATCATGAACAGCCTGGCCCCTGGCTCGTTCTTGAGCTGCTGGCGCAGCCGGTTGATGACCTCATCGGACGACACCTTGCGCTCGGCCAGGGGTTTGAGCGTCATGTACATGCTGGCGGCATTGCGCTGCCAGCCGCCGGTAAAGCCCGTCACGTACTCCACCGCCGGGTCTTGCTGCACGATGGCCAGAAAGCGCTTGAGCCGCTGCTCCATGGCCTGGTAAGAGGTCGCCTGGTCGGCGCGGATAAACCCCGAAATGCGCCCCGTGTCCTGCTCGGGCATAAAACCCTTGTCGATGGTGATGTACAGGCGCACATTGAGCGCCACCACACCCGCCAGCACCAGGAGCACCAGCGGCTGGTGGCGCAGGCACCAGGCCAGGCTGCGGCGGTAGCCGCGCAGCGTCCGGCGGGCCATGCCATCCACCCACAACGACCAGCGGCTGCGCTGGCGTGCCCGCAAAGGCTGGCGCAGCAGGTGCGCGCACATCATGGGCGTGGTGGTGAGCGAAACCACCAAAGACACCAGAATCGCCGCCGACATGACGATGGCAAATTCACGGAAAAACCGCCCCACGATGCCGCCCATGAACCAGATGGGCAAAAACACCGCAATCAGCGACAGGCTCATGGACACCACGGTAAAGCCAATTTCGCGCGCCCCCAGCAGGGCCGCATCCATGGCCTGCATACCGCGTTCCATGTGGCGCATGGTGTTCTC
>CAZRFF010000263.1:0-2833 GCA_964599265.1 uncultured Simplicispira sp.
GCCGCCAACGCCGCCCAGCTGCGGCGCAATATGGAGGGGCTCAACCTGGTGGAAGTGCCCATCGTGCACTGGGATTTTTGCCACCCCGAAGTGATGGTGATGGAGCGCATGAACGGCGTTCCCATCAGCCAGGTCGATCGCCTGCGCGAGGCGGGGGTGGACATCCCCAAACTGGCGCGCGACGGGGTCACCATCTTCTTCACCCAGGTGTTTCGTGACGGGTTCTTCCATGCCGACATGCACCCTGGCAACATCCAGGTGAGTCTGGATAGGGCCACATTCGGGCGCTACATCTCGCTGGACTTTGGCATTGTGGGCACGCTCACGGCCACCGACAAGGAATACCTGGCGCAAAACTTCACCGCCTTCTTCCGGCGCGACTACAAGCGCGTGGCCGAGCTGCACATCGAAAGCGGTTGGGTTCCGGCTACGACGCGCGTCAACGAGCTCGAATCGGCCGTGCGCACCGTGTGCGAGCCGTACTTCGACCGTCCGCTCAAAGAGATCTCGCTGGGCATGGTGCTGCTGCGCCTGTTCCAGACCTCGCGGCGTTTCAACGTCGAAATCCAGCCCCAGCTGGTGCTGCTGCAAAAAACCCTGCTCAACATCGAAGGCCTGGGCCGCCAACTCGACCCCGATTTGGACCTGTGGAGCACGGCCAAGCCCTTCCTGGAAAAGTGGATGCTGGAGCAATTGGGCCCCCAGCGCCTCAAGCGCGAGCTGCGCGACCAGGCCCCGCACTACGCCAAAATTTTGCCGGCTTTGCCCCGCCTGCTGCACGACCATTTGCAGCGCCAGCCTTCGCAAGAGCAGCAGCGTGAACTGCTGGAGCTGCTGCGCGAGCAAAAGCGCACCAACCGCCTGCTGCAGGGCATTATTTTTTCGGGGGTGGGCTTTGTGCTGGGCTTGGTCACCATGCTGATCATGGTGCGCGTGCGTTTCTTTTAGGGGAATTTGCCCAAAACTGTACGGCGGGTGATAGGCCGGCGGCCGCGATGCGTTGATAATGCGCGACGTTTTTTCCCATCAACCCCCATTGTTCGTGGAACGGAGCAGCGCGCATGCTGGTGACCTTCATCGTTCTGTACTTGCTGGTGTCGATTGCCATTGGCCTGCTGGCCGCAAGGCGCGTACACAATACGGCCGACTACGCGGTGGCTGGCCGCAGCCTGCCGCTGGCCGTGGTCATTGCCACTACGTTTGCCACCTGGTTTGGCTCTGAAACAGTGCTGGGTGCTCCGGCGCAGTTCGTCAAAGAAGGCTTGCACGGCACCATTGAAGACCCCTTTGGCGCAGGCATGTGCCTGGTGCTGGTGGGCTTGTTCTTTGCGCGCAAGCTCTACGCCATGAATATCATCACCATTGGCGACTACTACCGCCAGCGTTACGGCCGGGTGGTGGAGGTGTTGTGTTCGCTGATCATCATCTTCAGCTACCTGGGCTGGGTGGGCGCGCAAATCACGGCGCTGGGGCTGGTGTTCAACATCTTGAGCCATGGCGCCATCACCATGGCCTGGGGCATGGTGATAGGCACATTGGTGGTGCTGATCTACACCCTGTACGGCGGCATGTGGTCAGTGGCGCTGACGGATTTTGTGCAGATGATCATCATCGTGGTCGGTTTGCTGATGATTGCCTGGTACGCCGCCGATATGGCCGGTGGGGCGGGTGTGGTGATTGACTACGCATCGCGCGAAGGCAAATTCAATATGTTCCCCACCGAAGGGGGCGCCAAAGCCTGGACTTTCTTTTTTGCCTCGGCCATCACCATGATGCTGGGCTCCATTCCGCAGCAAGACGTGTTCCAGCGCGTGATGTCGTCCAACAACGAAAAAACCGCGCGCAGCGGCCCTGTGATTGGTGGGTTTCTTTATATTTTGTTTGCTTTTGTGCCCATGTTCATTGTCATGTCGGCACTCATCGTCGTGCCCGGCATCGCCGATCAACTGGCCGACGACCCGCAAAAAGTGCTGCCTTCTCTGGTGCTGGAGCGCATGCCGGTAGTGCTGCAAGTGGCGTTTTTTGGCGCGCTGCTCTCGGCCATCATGTCCACGGCCTCGGCCACGCTGTTGGCCCCGTCCACCACTTTTGTGGAAAACATTTTGCGCAATCTGCGCCCTGGTATGGACGACCAGCAAACCCTCAAGGCCATGCGCGTGAGCGTGTTTGTGTTCACGGTGTGCGTGTTGGCGTATTCCATCACCATGCAAGGTTCGTCGATTTATGAACTGGTTTCTGGCGCCTACCAGGTGCCGCTGGTGGGCGCTTTTGTGCCTCTGGCCTTTGGCGTGTACTGGAAACGCGCCACCACCCAGGGGGCGTTGCTGGCTGTGGTCATGGGCATCGGGGTGTGGCTGTGGTTTGTGGCCAGTCCGGTACTGAACGAAGCTTTCCCACAGCAACTGGCGGGCCTGTTGGCGGCGCTCACGGGCATGGTATTTGGCTCCTTGGCGCCCCAATTCATCCCAGACCACAAGGGCCGCGTGCACCACTACCAAGGCAGCCCAGCTTAAAGAGCGCTTCTGTGCGGGCCCCACCGACCAGGGCGTCGGCCATGCATGGGGCGCATGGCTCTTATAATCGAGGGTTTTTGCAAATTCCCATAACACCCTCGACATGCCTATTTACGCCTACCAATGCGGCTCCTGCGGCCATGCCAAAGATGTGCTGCAAAAAATGTCCGACCCCGTACTCACCGTCTGCCCGGCTTGCGGGGCAGAGGCGTTTGCCAAGCAGTTGACGGCCGCGGGCTTTCAGCTCAAGGGTTCGGGCTGGTATGCCACCGATTTTCGGGGGGGCAGCACGGCCAAGGCGCCGGAGGCACCCAAGGCCG
>CAZRFF010000264.1:0-2822 GCA_964599265.1 uncultured Simplicispira sp.
AATGGCCTGAACAAAGGCCATGGGCGTGACGGCAGGTGCTGGCGCGCCGGTGGAAAGCTGGGGCGGCGGCAAGGGGTGGGGTGTGGGGGCGATCACAGCCTGCAGTGTGCCGCAACTGTGGCGCAAATTGCAACCATACTGGCAAGCCGAACCTGTTCAAGGGGCGTATTCTTTGGGGCAGATAGCTGGGGGCAGGGCTTTGCGCCCGTCCCGAACGAACGACTGGAGCGGAAACAACACCATGCCCGTACTGCAAACCCAACTCAATCCCCGTTCGGCCGAATTTCAGGCCAATGCCACCGCCATGCGGTCCGTGGTCGAAGACCTGAACGCGCACATTGCCAAAGTGTTTGCCGGTGGCGGCGAGGCCGCGCGTGCCAAGCACGTGGCCCGCGGCAAGCTGCTGCCGCGCGAACGCGTGCAAATGCTGCTTGACCCCGGCACGCCGTTTCTGGAACTGGCCCCCCTGGCGGCGCTCAATATGTACAACAACGATGCGCCCGGCGCCGGCATCATTGCGGGCATAGGCCGCGTGGCCGGTGTGGACTGCATGGTGGTCTGTAACGACGCCACGGTGAAGGGCGGCACCTACTATCCCCTAACGGTGAAAAAGCACCTGCGCGCCCAAGAGGTGGCGGCGCAAAACCGCCTGCCCTGCATTTACCTCGTGGATTCGGGCGGCGCCAATCTGCCTAACCAGGACGACGTGTTCCCTGACCGCGAGCACTTTGGGCGCATCTTCTTCAACCAGGCCAACATGAGCGCACAGGGCATTGCGCAGATTGCTGTGGTCATGGGCAGTTGCACGGCCGGTGGCGCCTACGTGCCAGCGATGAGCGATGAGTCCATCATCGTCAAGAACCAGGGCACCATCTTCCTGGGCGGCCCACCGCTGGTCAAGGCGGCCACGGGCGAGGTGGTGAGCGCCGAAGACCTGGGCGGCGGCGACGTGCACACGCGCCTGTCGGGCGTGGCCGACCACCTGGCGCAAAACGATATGCATGCGCTCAAGCTGGCGCGCCAGGCCGTGGCCAATTTGAACCAAAACAAGCCTGTAACGTCCGCAGACCAAGCGCCAGTAGCTCCTAAATACGAAGCGCAAGAGCTGTACGGCGTGATCCCCACCGACACGCGCAAGCCCTTCGACGTGCGCGAGATCATTGCCCGCATCGTCGATGGCAGCGAATTCGACGAATTCAAGGCCCGTTTTGGCAGCACGCTGGTGTGCGGCTTTGCGCGGGTGGAGGGCATGCAGGTTGGCATCATTGCCAACAACGGCATTTTGTTCAGCGAAAGTGCGCAAAAGGGCGCGCACTTTATCGAGCTGTGCTGCCAGCGCAAGATCCCGCTGGTATTTTTGCAGAACATCACCGGCTTCATGGTCGGGCGCAAGTACGAGAACGAGGGCATTGCCCGCCACGGCGCCAAGCTGGTCACGGCCGTGGCCACGGCGAGTGTTCCGAAGTTCACCATCATCATTGGCGGCAGCTTTGGTGCGGGCAACTACGGCATGTGCGGCCGCGCCTACTCGCCGCGCTTCCTGTGGATGTGGCCCAACGCGCGCATTTCGGTCATGGGTGGCGAGCAGGCCGCCAGCGTGCTGGCCACCGTCAAGCGTGACGGCATCGAGGCCAAGGGCGGCCAGTGGAGCATGGAGGAAGAGGAAGCCTTCAAGGCCCCCATCCGCCGCCAGTACGAAGAGCAAGGCCACCCTTACTACGCTACCGCGCGCCTGTGGGACGACGGCGTGATCGACCCGGCGGACACCCGCCGCGTGCTTGCGCTGGGCCTTTCGGCGACGCGCAATGCGCCCATCGAGAATACGAAATTTGGTGTTTTCCGCATGTAGTTTCAGGAGGCGTGATGCGTACCACCCTTACCGTCGCTGATGAACTTATGGCTGGCGTGATGAGCACGGGCCAGCTCAAGACCCAAAAAGAAGCCGTGGAGGAAGGCTTGCGCATGCTTGTGCGGAGCAAGGCTTATCTGGATTTGCGTCCATGGCAAGAAAAGCTTCATCGGGCCAGCAAATCTGCCATTCCTGCGAACGCAGGGAGCCAGAGTGTTGGCAAAAAAATCAAACCATAAGACCATGGACGCGGCAGCCCACTTCACCCAGCTTGCGCGCTACAACGTGTGGGCGCATGTGTTTAACCACGGCACGCACCACCGGGGGCAGATCACGGCGGCGCTGACCGCGCTGGGCCAGCCCTGCCCGGAACTCGATTTCGTCTACTACCTGCAGAACCCCTCGCAGCCATGACCCAGAACCTCACCATCACCCAATCCGGCCCAGTGGCACGCATCACGCTGACCCAGCCCGAAGTGCGCAATGCTTTCAGCGATGAAGTCATCGCAGAGATCACGGCGGCTTTTTGGGACGTGGGCGCCCGCCCTGACGTGCGCGCCGTGGTGCTGGCCGCTGAAGGCCCGGCCTTTTGCGCCGGCGCCAACCTCAACTGGATGCGCCGCATGGCCGACTACACGCGCGCCGAGAACATTGCCGACGCGGGCAAGCTGGCCGAGATGCTGCGCGTGATCTACGAATGCCCCAAGCCGACCATCGCCCGCGTGCAGGGCGACGTGTACGCGGGCGGCATGGGCCTGGTGGCCGCGTGCGACATGGCGGTGAGCGTGGACACGGCGGGCTTCTGCCTCAGCGAAGTGAAGCTGGGCTTGATCCCCGCCACCATCAGCCCCTACGTGATCCGCGCCATGGGCGCGCGGGCGGCGCACCGCTACTTCCTCACGGCGGAGCGCTTCGGCGCGTTTGATGCGCTGCGCATCGGCTTCGTGCACGAGGTGGTGGCGGCCGACCAGCT
>CAZRFF010000265.1:0-2791 GCA_964599265.1 uncultured Simplicispira sp.
CTCGGCCTCCTCGAACATGTCTTCGCGGAACACGCCTTCGTACAGGCCAGCGGCAGCGATGGACGAGACATGGTGGAAATGCCCGGCATCAATGGCCTTGGCAAACTCCACCGTGTTGCGCGTGCCCTCGATGTTGACGGCCACCTGGCTTTCGGCATCGGCAGACAGGTCGTACACCGCGGCCAAATGGTGGAAATGGTCGATCTGGCCCTTGAGCTTTTTCACGTCTTCCGTCGCCACGCCCAGCTTTTTGGCCGTGAGGTCGCCAAACACCGGGATGGCGCGCGCAGCGCTCACGCCCCAGTAGCTGCGCAATTCGGCCACTTTGCCCGCGCTCTCTTTGCGCAGCAAAAAGTACACCACAGTACCCTTGCGCTCCAGGAGTTTTTTCACCAAACGCTTGCCAATGAAGCCCGTGGCCCCCGTCACGAAATATTGCATATCGAAAACTCCGGTAAAAATTTGCCCATCTATTTTTGCGCACTCTGCGCGTTGCCGCCTTCAGCAAAAACCCGCGGGGATGCTAGCCGAGGCGGACCTGGGCGGATAGGGCACCACCCTAGACGGTCGCCTCTACATTTTTAGGAGCGCGCACCTACACACGGGGCGCCGCGCAACGTACAGTGCAGGGCATGCCACAAGCACACTGCGTGGCGGAATTTCTCAACCCATCCACGGAGGCCCTATGGTCAAGAAACTGCAGAAACTCAGCAACGACAAGAAAAAAACGGGCGCACAGCTCTCCAGCACCGTCAAAGACTCGGCCCAGCAAATCTGGCTGGCCGGCCTGGGCGCCTTTGCCAAGGCCCAGGAAGAAGGCACCAAGGTGTTCGAAGCCCTGGTGAAGGAAGGCCTGTCCATCCAGCGCAAGACCCAGGCCGTGGCCGAAGAAAAAATCTCGCAGGCTTCCAGCCGCGTGACCAACATGGCCAGCGACATCGGTTCGCGCGCTGCCGGCCAGTGGGACAAGCTGGAAACCATTTTTGAAGACCGCGTGGCCACCGCGCTGTCCAAGCTGGGCGTACCCACCTCGCGCGATCTGGACGTGCTCAACGCCCGCATCGACGCCCTAGCCAAGAGCGTGGGCAAGCCTGCCCCGGTGGTCAAGCCCGCCGCCGCCCCCAAGGCCAAGGCTGCTGCCAAGCCCGCCGCCAAAAAGGCCGCTGCCAAACCCGCAGCAAAACCCGCTGCCAAGCCTGCCCCAAAAAAAGCAGCGGCCAAGCCCGCCGCCAAGAAGGCCCCCGCCAAGCGCGCACCCTTCCCCAAGGTAGCGCCGCGCGCCGCTGAATCCGCGCCTGCCGCAGACGCAGCCGCTTGATCCACGTCAGCCGCGGCAAGCCTTTTGCCTAAGCCTTGACGGCTGTCACACCCCGGTGTGGCAGCCGTTTTGTTTTGCCCCAAAAATGCCGCAGCGCAGCATGCAAAAAACGCTGCAACCTCGGTTAGAGTAGCTGCAAGACCTTTTTTGATTCGCTGCATGAGGACCAGCACCCATGGTGAAAAAAGCACCACGCCGCACCGCAGAACGCATCCTGGAAGTCACGCTCGAACTGTTCAACCGATTTGGCGAGCCCAATGTCTCGACCACCCTCATCTCGGCGGAACTGCGCATCAGCCCGGGCAACCTGTACTACCACTACCCGGCCAAGGATGAGCTCATCAATGCGCTGTTCGACCGCTACGAACGCGCCCTGACCGAACTGC
Organism: uncultured Simplicispira sp.; assembly: GCA_964599265.1. Classification (GTDB taxonomy): domain Bacteria; phylum Pseudomonadota; class Gammaproteobacteria; order Burkholderiales; family Burkholderiaceae_C; genus Simplicispira. The sequence goes on from CAZRFF010000265.1 coordinate 1,705, forward strand.
TGCACGCCAGCGGCGGAGTGCGCAATGTGGAGGATGCCTGGTTCTTCATGCACACGCTGTTCGAGTTGATCTGGCAGTACCGCTTTTTGTACCGCGACCTCAACGACCTGCTGTCCAAAAACCGGCGGCTCGAAACCCACTTCCAAAAAGTGCTGGAGCACAAAACCGCCTCCGTGCGCGCCCTGCTCGACGGCATGCGCCGCGCCGGCAGCCTGGAGATGGACACGCACGACCTGGAACCCACTGCCACCAGCATGGTGGTGGTGCTGACCTACTGGCTGAGCTTTGAGTATGTGCGCGACCCACGCCGCGCCCTGGAGCCCGAATGCGCCCAGGCCGCCCTGCTGCGCGGTGCGCAGCATGTGCTCAACCTGCTCATGCCCTACCTGGAACCTGGGCAACGCGCCCATTTGCTGCAACTGGCCCGCGCCTACCAAAGCGCGGCCTGACGCCCAACCCACACCACACCAAAAACGGAGACCCCCATGGCCCAATGGACCCCCTTCCCGCACGCGGGCGAATTCGACTACACCGCGGCCAGCCTGAAAAAACATTGGGCCCGCCTGCACGCGGGCGACGCTGAGCCCCTGCCCAAAGACGCTGCCTTGCTCAAGGCCTGGGCGCATTTCCACAACGGCAACTTCCAGCAAGCCACCGAAGAAGGCCTGGCCCTGGGCGGCGATGGCATCACCGTGGCCAACAAAGCCACGGCCATTTACGCCACCTACCTGGAAAAGAAAGAAAAGACACGGCTGGACCTGTTCACGCAAGTGGCCGAGCGCGCCCAGGCCCAGGCCGGAGACGACCCGAAAAACGCCAACGCCTGGTACTGGCACGCCTACGCCCTGGGGCGCTACAGCCAGGGCATCAGCGTGGCCAAGGCCCTGGCCCAGGGGCTGGGCGGCAAGATCAAGGAATCGCTGGAGAAAGCCATTGCCCTGGCCCCCCAGCACGCCGACGCGCGCATTGCGCTGGGCGCCTTCCACGCCGAGGTCATCGACAAGGTGGGCGCGCTCATCGGCGGCATGACCTACGGCGCAAAGAAGGACACGGGGATCAAGCTGTTCCAGGAGTCGCTCAAGCTCAA
>CAZRFF010000266.1:0-2786 GCA_964599265.1 uncultured Simplicispira sp.
CCGCCTTGGGCTGGCTGTGGCCCTATGCCACGCTGGCGGTGGTGTTGCTGCGTGCGGCGCGTATGCCGCGCCCTTCCTAAAATACCCCCATGAGCACCGAAACCCCAGCCACTTCGCCGTACTACGAGCGGCATATTTTTTTCTGCCTGAACGAGCGCCCCAACGGCGAAGCCTGCTGCGCCCAGCATGGCGCCAAGGCCGCCTTTGACCACTGCAAAACCTTGGTCAAAGAAGCCGGCTTGGCGGGCCCCGGCAAAGTGCGCGTGAACAAAGCGGGCTGTCTGGACCGCTGCGCTGCCGCCCCGGTGTGCGTGGTGTACCCCGAAGGCGTGTGGTACAGCTACGTGGACCAGGCCGACATCGAAGAAATCGTCGAATCGCACCTCAAAAACGGTCGGGTGGTTGAGCGCCTGCGCACGCCGCCGGAACTTGGGCGCTGAACCGGGCTCTACCGGTTTTTACAAAATTTGGCGCTATACCATTGATAGCAATGAATGCCCATACCGAAATTTTGAGCTTCACCGGAGCGGCGGGCACCATCGAGGCGCGGCGTGACATGCCCCAGGGCCCTGCGCGCGGCGTGGCCGTCATTGCCCACCCCCACCCCCTGTTCGGCGGCACGATGGACAACAAGGTGGTGCAGACCCTCGCGCGGGCCTTTGTGCAGTGCGGCTGGGGGGCTGTGCGCTTTAATTTTCGTGGCGTGGGCCAGAGCGCCGGGGTGCACGATGAGGGCCGGGGCGAGAGTGAAGACATGCTCGCCGTCGTCCAGCAAGCCGCCCCCGAAGGGCCGCTGGCGCTGGCTGGCTTCTCGTTTGGCGCCTTTGTGGCCAGCCATGCACTGGCGCAGCTGTGGGCGCAGCGTGATGTGCGCCATGCCGTGCTGGTGGGCACGGCGGCCAGCCGCTTTGACGTGGCGCCCGTCCCGCCCGAGGCCCATCTCCGTACCCTGGTCATCCATGGCGAGCACGACCAGACCGTCCCCCTGGCCTCGGTGATGGATTGGGCCCGCCCGCAAGTCTTGCCCGTCACCGTGGTGCCCGGCGGGGGGCATTTCTTCCATGGCCAGCTGCCTTTGCTCAAAGGCTTGGTGGCGCGCCATTTGCAGTGATGCGCATGGGCCCTCCACCGACCCGCTGCACTGTTTTCCATTTTGATTGCGTTGACATGACCCGTTTCTTTTCTGCCTTCCGTTCTTTTGTCGCCGCTGCAGGCCTGGCCGTCCTGGCCTTGGGCGCGCAAGCCCAGGCGCCCCAAGCCCCAGAAATCGCCGCACGCGCCTATTTGCTCATGGATGTGACCGCAGGCCAGGTGCTGGCCGGCAAAGAAGTGGACACCCCTGTGGAGCCCGCATCGCTCACCAAGCTCATGACGGGCTACCTGGTGTTTGACGCCCTGCGCGCCAAAAAAATCACCCTGGACCAAAAACTGCCCGTGAGCGTGCGCGCCTGGAAGATGCCCGGCTCGCGCATGTTCATCGATCCCAAAATGCAAGTGCCCGTGGACGACCTGCTCAAAGGCATGATCGTGCAGTCGGGCAACGACGCCACCATGGCCCTGGCCGAAGGCGTGGGTGGCACGGCCGAGAACTTCGTCAAACTCATGAACGACCAGGCCCGCGCCCTGGGCATGAAGAACACGGGTTTCAAAAACCCCGAAGGCCTGACCGAGCCGGGCCACACCACCACGGCGCGTGACCTCTCCATCCTGGCATCACGTCTGATCCAGGACTTTCCGGAGTACATGCACTACTACGCCACCAAACAGTACCGCTACGAGGGCACGCCGGCATCCAACAGTAACAACCGCAACCTGCTGCTGTACCGCGACCCCACGGTCGATGGCCTCAAAACCGGCCACACCGAAGCCGCAGGCTATTGCCTCGTGGCCACGGCCAAACGCGAACTGCCCGGCGTAGGCCCGCGCCGCCTGCTCTCCATCGTCTTGGGGGCCGCCAGCGAAAACGCCCGCGCCAACGAGAGCCAGAAGCTGCTCAACTGGGGCTATACAGCCTTTGATGCCGTCAAACTCTTCGATGCTGGCCAGGCCGTGCAAACCCCTGCCATCTGGAAAGGCAAGGCCTCCACCGTCAAACTGGGCCGCCAAGGCGCCATCGTCGTTACCGTCCCCTCGGGCAGCGGCGGCAAAATCACCACCCAGGTCGTGCGCCCCGATCCATTGGTCGCGCCCATCGTGCAAGGCCAATCCGTGGGCACGCTCAAGGTCACGCTGGGCGAGCAACTGATCGCCGAAGTGCCCCTGATCGCCCTTGAAGGCGTGGAACAGGCGGGCTTCATGGGCCGCGCCTGGGACGCCATCCGGCTGTGGATCAAGTAAGGCCAAGCACCTTTCGCTTGCGCTGTCTTCGGGTTTTTGCTACATTCGAGGGCTTTTCGGAATTTCCGAAGGGATTGACGTTTTCGCAAATTCACGTTTAGGGACGTATTGAATGCCAACCATTAACCAACTCATTCGCCATGGGCGCGAGGTCGAAACGACCAAGTCCAAGAGCCCGGCGATGGGAAACTGCCCCCAGCGTCGCGGTGTGTGCACCCGTGTGTACACCACGACCCCCAAGAAGCCTAACTCCGCTCTGCGTAAGGTTGCCAAGGTGCGCCTGACCAACGGTTTCGAGGTCATCTCCTACATCGGCGGCGAAGGCCACAACCTGCAAGAGCACTCTGTGGTGCTCGTGCGCGGCGGCCGTGTGAAGGACTTGCCCGGTGTGCGTTACCACATCGTGCGCGGTTCGCTCGACCTGCAAGGCGTGAAAGACCGCAAGCAGT
>CAZRFF010000267.1:0-2725 GCA_964599265.1 uncultured Simplicispira sp.
TCGGTCACGCTCACCAGCATGATGTTCATGATGCCGATGCCGCCCACCAGCAGGCTCACGGCGGCCACGGCGCCCAGCAGCATGGTCATGACCTTGGTGGTGCCCGAGAGCGTGTCGGCCAGTTGCTTGGTGTCCAGGATGTTGAAGTTGTCCTCATCGGCATCGGCCAGCTTGCGCCGCTCGCGCAGCAAGTCGCGCAAATTGGCCGTCAGGCGCGTGGCATCGCTCCCCTCCTGCATGGCCACCAGCAGGGTTTGCACACGCGTGCTGCCCGTCACGCGGCGCTGCAAGGTGGCCAGGGGCAGTAGCACCACCTCGTCCTGGTCGTTGCCAAAGGCGCCCTGGCCTTTGGATTCCAGCACGCCGATGATTTCGCACGAAAAGCCCTTGATGCGCAGCGCCTGCCCCAGCGCGTCGCGCCCGGCGAACAGCTCGCGCTGCAAGGTGGCGCCAATCAGGCACACGGCCGCACCGGCACGCAGCTCTTCGGGCGTGAATTCACGGCCCGCACCCAAGCGCCAATTGCCGGCTTCCAGCCAGGCATTGGTGCTGCCGATGATGCTGCTCGTCCAGTTGCGCCCACCGGCCACCACGGTACTGCCTGTGCGCCCTTCGGGGGCCACGGCGCGCACACCGCCGATCTGCTGGGCAATGGCGTCGGCATCCACATCCTTGAAGGCGGGCGCGCTGCTGCTGCCCGGCCCCAGGCGCTGGCCGGGACGCACCTGCAGCAAATTCGTACCCAGGCTGGCAATCTGCTGATGCACGGCCAGGGTGGCGCCATTGCCCAGGGTGACCATGGTGATGACGGCGCTCACGCCAATCACAATGCCCAGGATGGTGAGGAAGGAGCGCAGCAAGTTGCGCCGTATGGAGCGCAGCGCCAACATGAGGGTGTTGAACCACATCAGGCCACCTCCTTTGCCTCGCCCTGCGGCACATTCAGGCGGTCGCTCTCGACCAGGCCATCCACAAAACGCACCACACGCCGGGCATAGGCGGCCATTTCGGGCTCGTGCGTGACCATGATGACGGTGATGCCGCGCTCACGGTTCAGGCGGACAATGAGCTCCATGATCTCCAGGCTGCGCTGGGTGTCCAGGTTGCCCGTGGGCTCGTCGGCCAGCAGCACGGCGGGCTCGGTCACGATGGCGCGGGCGATGGCCACACGCTGCTGCTGCCCGCCCGAAAGTTCAGCCGGGGTATGGTGCTCCCACCCCTTGAGGCCGACCGCCTCCAGCGCCTGCGCCGCCGCAGCGTGGCGCGCTTGCGCACTGGCGCCGCGGTACAGCAGGGGCAGTTCCACGTTCTCTTGCGCCGAGGTGCGCGCCAGCAGATTGAAGCCCTGGAACACAAAGCCAAAGTAGCGCCGCCGCAGCAGGGCCCGCTCGTCGCGCGAGAGCGATTCCACATGCACCCCCTGGAACTGGTAGGTTCCGCCGCTGGGCCTGTCCAGGCAGCCCACCATGTTCATGGCGGTGGACTTGCCCGACCCGCTGGGGCCCATGATGGCGACAAAATCACCCCGCGCAATGTCCAAATCCACGCCTTTGAGCGCGGCAAAGGCCAAGGCCCCTTCGCCATACACCTTGGTCACGCTGCGCAGGCGAATCAAGGGTACGCCTTGTACCGCCCCCGTCATGGCTTGGCTGCGCTGCTGCGCTGGTCGGTGATGGCGGCCATGCCTTCGCGCAAGGCATCGCCCTGCACTTCGGTCATGCGCCCATCGCTGATGCCGGTCTGCACCGCAATGGCCTGGGGTTTGCCGTCTTGCAGCACCCAGACTTGGCGGGCCTTGCCCTGGCCTTTGTTGCCACCGCCGCTACGCGCCATGGTGCGCGGCGGGCGCGGCATGATTTGCGAGACAATGCCGCCGCCCTGGGATTCCGAAGCCCCCGGGCTGGGCGCCGACGCATCCACCGGGCTGAAACGCAGCGCCGTATTGGGCACCATCAGCACATCGGCGTGCTGCACAGCGGCGATGGTGGCCGCCGCCGTCATGCCGGGGCGCAGGCTGAGGTCGGCGTTATCCACCTGCAGCCAGGCGGTGTAGGTGACCACGTTGTCGGTTTTGGTGGACCCATAGGCCACACGCACCACCTGGGCGGGGTACTGGCGCGCCGGAAAGGCGCTCACCGTAAAACTGGCCTTCTGGCCGGACTGGACGCTGCCCACATCGGCCTCGTCCACATTCACCTGCAATTGCAGCTGGGCCAAGTCTTCGGCCACGGTGAGCAGGGTGACCGCTTGCAGCGCCGCCGCCACGGCGTTGCCCGGCTCCACACTGCGCGAGAGCACCACCCCGTCAATGGGCGAACGGATGGATGCTTTGGACAGGCTGGTTTCATCCGTAGACAGCGCCGCCTTCGCATCCTGCACCGCCGCCTGGGCACTGGCCAGGTCGGCCTGCGCACGCTCCACAGGTCGATGAATTGCAGGTCGGCCGCGCCGGTGAAGAACAGCAGGCCCAGCGGGACGTCCAGGTCGCTCAAGGGGTTGGGCCTTAGGGATTCCAGCAAATCGTCCTGGCGCGGCGCGGCCCCCAGCAGATCGGCAAACCAACCGGGCTGCGTTCCCGCGCCAAAGCAGCGGTAGGCGATTTCGTTGCGGAACGTCGCCGCGCCCAGATCCAGATCCGCGAACAGCGTGGGCTTGATCCAGAGCAGGCGGAATTGCACGGCCTCGACGGTCGCGTCGGTGTTGCAGCGCACGTTGGCGGGGTCGA
>CAZRFF010000268.1:0-2722 GCA_964599265.1 uncultured Simplicispira sp.
GTTCTTGCCGCTCTTTTCGGCCGACAGCACGCGCAGCACCATCATCTCCAGCGCCACCACGTCGACTTCGAGCAGCGCGATCTGGTCGCGGAAGCGCTGGTCGTCCCACAGCCCCTCGGCCTTGGCGATGCGCTTGAGCCGCTCCAGCTCGCGCTTGGCGCGGTTGACGTCGGCGATGTTGGTGCGCTCGTGGCTGAGCAGGTGCTTGGCGTAGGTCCAGCCCTTGTTTTCTTCACCGATCAGGTTCTCGGCAGGCACTTCGACGTTGTCGAAGAACACCTCGTTGACCTCGCACTCGCCATCCAGCAGCTTGATGGGGCGCACGGTCACGCCGGGGCTCTTCATGTCGAGCAGCAAAAAGCTGATGCCTGTTTGCGGCTTGCCTTCGTTGCTGGTGCGCACCAGGTTGAACATCCATTCGCCGTACTGGCCCAGGGTGGTCCAGGTTTTTTGGCCGTTGACGATGTACTTGTTGCCCACGCGCTCTGCGCGGGTTTTGACGCTGGCCAGATCGGAGCCCGAGCCGGGTTCGCTGTAGCCCTGGCTCCACCACACTTCGCCGCTGGCAATGCCGGGCAGAAAGCGCTTTTGCTGTTCGGGCGTGCCGTAGGCCATGATGACGGGCGCCACCATCACCGGGCCGAAGGGCACGACGCGCGGCGCGCCGGCCAGGGCGCATTCTTCTTCAAACAAATGCTTTTGGATGGCGTTCCAGCCCGGGCCGCCAAACTCCTTGGGCCAGCCTGCAGCCAGCCAGCCTTTTTTGCCCAAAATCCTGGCCCAGCCTTGCAGGTCGTCGCGCGTCAGGCGCAGGGCGTTGTGCACTTTGTGGGCGATGTCTTGGGGCAGATTGCTTTGTACCCAGGCGCGAACCTCTTCGCGGAAGGCCTGTTCTTCGGGGGTGAATGCAAGATCCATGCGTGCGTCTCCAGTGAATACTGGTTTGTAGCACGCGCGTTCGTTTTACGGCTGTCCGGGGTGTGACAGGGGCGTGTCGGGGGCCACCCCCAGCTCGGCGCACAACCGCTGCACGGTGGCGCGCAGCTGGGCCACTTCGGCCTCCAGCGTGGCCACGCGCTCGGCCAGGGGCCCTGCGGATGGCGCACTGTCGCCTGCTTGCAAGGCCTGCACGTCCACCGGGCCGCACAACAGGTGCATCCAGCGGGGCTCGCGTGCGCCCGGGGCACGGGGCAGCAAGACGACCAGGGGGCCGCCCTTGTCGTCGCTGCGCGCCTGCAGCTCGTCCAGAAAGGCTTCGACCGAGGAAATGTCGGCAAAGCGGTGCCAGCGTTCGGCGTTCAGGCGCAGCTCGCCCGCGGTCTGCGGCCCGCGCAGCATCAGCAGGGCCAGCAGCACGGCGCTTTGGTCGGGCACGCCCACGCCGCGCGGAAAGTTGTGTTCCCAGCGCGTGGCGCGCTGGCCGCTGATTTCTACCGCCAAGGCCATGCGGCGCAGGTCCTGCAGGGCTTCCTGGGCCTGGGGCTCGGTCACCTGCATGATCGGATCGCGGCTGGATTTCTGGTTGCAGCCGGTGACCAGGCCGTTCAAGGTCAGGGGGTAGCTGTCGGGCACGGTGCGGGCTTTTTCCAGCAGGGTGGCCAGCACGCGGGCCTGGATGGCGTTCAAAGGGGTTTGTTGCGGGTCGAAGGGCATGGTCGGGGGGCGGGGATAATCCGCAGCACATGAAAAACATCGTCATTTTGATCTCTGGCGGCGGCTCCAACATGGCCACCATCGTGCGGGCCGCGCAGGAGCAGGCTTGGGAGCGCCGCCTGGGTGCCCGCGTGGCCGCCGTGGTGAGCAACCGCGCCGACGCCAAGGGCCTGGCGTTTGCGCGCGGGCAGGGCATTGCCACCGCGGTGCTGGACCACAAAGGCTTTGCCAGCCGCGAGGCCTTTGATGCGGAGCTGGCGGCGCTCATCGACCGCTACCAGCCCCATCTGGTGGTGCTGGCGGGGTTCATGCGCATTCTCTCGCCGGGCTTCGTGGCGCATTATGCCGGGCGGCTGCTCAACATCCACCCTTCGCTGCTGCCGGCCTTTACCGGGCTGCACACACACCAGCGCGCCATCGACGCGGGCTGCAGGTTTGCGGGCTGCACGGTGCACCAGGTCACCGCAGAGCTGGACGTGGGGCCCATTGTGGAGCAGGCTGTGGTGCCGGTGCTGCCGGACGATACGGCCGAGACGCTGGCCGCGCGCGTGCTCACGCAGGAGCATGTGATTTATCCGCGGGCGGTGGTCCGGTTGCTATCAAAATAATAACTTATGGCGCAATAAATACAGGCGTTATGGTCGATTTTCGCTTGGATTCCCGCCGTGCACATTGGCACGACGGGACAGGCTTGCCTCAAGCCACGGCGCTGAGTGCGCTGCTGGAGGTGCTGCTGCTCCACGCGTTGGCCGCTTCGGCGTAGCGCTGGCGGGCCAGTTCTGCCAGGTGCATCAGTTCGCCACGCGGGCTGCTGGCGGTGCTGGTGCTGCTGCTCCTGCTGCTCCCATAGGCCGAGGTCAGGGCCTGGATGAAGGCGCTGGATTCGCTGCTGCTGATCTGCTGGTCGCCATCGGTGTCGATGGATTGGAACAGCGCCGCAACGGCGTCCTGTTGCGCGCTGGTTTTTTCGCCAGCGAGCCGCTCGCTCAGCGACACCACACCGTCGCCGTTGGTGTCCAGCGCATCGTCTTGTGCGGACGCCGTGCTGCTGCCGCTGCCCTGCGCCGCG
>CAZRFF010000269.1:0-804 GCA_964599265.1 uncultured Simplicispira sp.
CCGGATTACGAATCCAAGGCGGCCGCAGCGCCCGCAGCCAGCGCATCCGACGAATGGCAGCCCCCCGTGCCGACCATGCCTGTGCCGGTCGCCGCAGCACCCAGCCTGCTTGACGTTCCTCTGGACGTACCGCTGGATCTACCCCACATCGACACCCAGCCCAACACCCTGGAAAAAACCGCAGCCCCTGCGGCTTACACACCATCTGAATCGGGCTTGATGGACTTTGACCTGGACAGCATCTCGCTCGATCTGAAAACGCCAGAACCCCAGGCCGACAACGCCACGGCGGCCGAGCCCACCACCGCCCGGGCCGACCTGGACGACCCCTTGGCCACCAAGCTGGCGCTGGCGCAGGAGTTCCACACCATTGGCGACAGCGATGGTGCCCGCACCCTGGTCGAAGAAGTGATTGCCGAAGCCAGCGGCGAGCTCAAGGCCCGCGCCCAGAAGATGCTGGCCGACTTCAGTTGAGCCCCACCGCGCCCATGCGCATGGCGCTGGGCGTGAGCTACAACGGCCAGCCCTGGCAGGGCTGGCAAAGCCAGCCTTCAGGCCAGACGGTGCAAGACCAGCTCGAAGCCGCCCTGGCCCGCTTTGCCACCCAGCCGGTATCCACCCTGTGCGCTGGGCGCACCGATGCCGGTGTGCACGGCCTGATGCAGGTGGTGCACTTCACCCCGCTTGTAGAGCGCAGCCCGGCTTCCTGGGTACGCGGCACGAACACGTTTCTGCCTCCCAGCATTGCCGTGCAATGGGCGCACCCCGTGCCCGAGCGCTTTCACGCCCGTGCCAGCGCCATCG
>CAZRFF010000269.1:814-1337 GCA_964599265.1 uncultured Simplicispira sp.
CGGCGTTATGCCTATGTGCTGCTGCAATCGCCCGTGCGCCCCAGCGTGGAGGCTGGGCGGGTCGGCTGGGTGTTCCGCCCGCTTGACGGCGCTGCCATGCAGGCCGCCGCCGCCCACCTGCTGGGCACGCACGATTTCACGTCATTTCGCGCCTCGGCCTGCCAGGCACTGTCGCCCATCAAAACGCTGCGCCAAATCACCATCACCCGCCGAGGGGCCCCAGGGGCAGAAACGGCCAGCGGCACCCCCTGCTACTGGCGGTTCGAATTCGAGGCCGATGCGTTCTTGCACCACATGATCCGCAACATCATGGGCTGCCTGCTGGCCATTGGCGAAGGCCGCCAAAAGGCCGGCTGGATGGCCCAGGTGCTGGCCGCCCGCTCACGCAACGCTGCAGCCCCCACCTTCTCGCCCGATGGCCTGTATTTTCTGGGGCCCCTCTACGACGCCCACTGGGGCCTGCCCACCCGCACAGCTGCGTATGATTGGCTGCCATGAGCAGTAGCAGCCACCACCACCCCGC
>CAZRFF010000269.1:1347-2681 GCA_964599265.1 uncultured Simplicispira sp.
AGCGCCGAACGCACCCGCATCAAAATCTGCGGCCTGACCCGCGAACAAGATGTGGACGCCGCCGTGGCCGCTGGCGCCGATGCGGTGGGCTTTGTGCTCTACGCCCCCAGCCCCCGCGCCGTGACGCCCCAGCGCGCCGCCCAGTTGGCCGCACGCCTGCCGCCTTTTGTCACCCCGGTACTGCTGTTCGTGAACGAAACCGCTATTAATGTGATAGCTGCCAGCGCTGGCGTACCGGGTGCCATGCTGCAATTCCATGGTGATGAAACCGATGAAGACTGCTGGCAAGCCAGCGGCCAGGGCGCCAGGCCCTGGCTGCGCGCCGCGCGCATTCCCCTGGGGGACAAGGGGGCCGACTTCGACCTCGTAAAATACGCCCAACTCCACCCCCGCGCCCGTGCCATCCTGCTCGACGCCCATGTCGACGGTTATGGCGGTGGCGGCAAGGCATTCCATTGGTCACTGCTTCCTCCAAACGCCAACTGTCACCTCGTTTTGTCTGGTGGGCTCACGCCTGCAAACGTGACCGATGGCATCGTCCAGGTGCGCCTGCGAGGCCTCTCGCTGGCCGTTGACGTCAGTTCCGGCGTCGAACAAGCAAGCCCCGACGGCACGCTGCTGCGGGGCATCAAAGACGCCGACAAGATTCACCGCTTCGTTGCCGCCGTGCGAGCAGCCGATGCCCAATTTGCACAGAATACCCATGATCCCCTACCAACAACCTGACGCAAGCGGCCACTTCGGCCCCTACGGCGGCAGCTTTGCCAGCGAAACGCTGACCCACGCCCTGGCCGAGCTGCGCGAGGCCTACGCGCGCTACCAGAACGACCCCGAGTTCCAGGCGGAATTCCATTCTGAATTGGCCCACTTCGTCGGGCGCCCCTCGCCCGTGTACCACGCGGCGCGCACCAGCCGCGAACTCGGCGGCGCGCAGATCTACTTGAAGCGCGAAGACCTCAACCACACCGGCGCGCACAAGATCAACAACGTGATTGGCCAGGCCATGCTGGCCAAGCGCATGGGCAAGACGCGCATCATTGCCGAAACCGGCGCCGGCCAGCACGGCGTGGCCACGGCCACCATCTGCGCACGCTACGGCCTGGAATGCATCGTCTACATGGGCGCCGAGGACGTCAAACGCCAAAGCCCCAACGTCTACCGCATGAAGCTGCTGGGCGCCACGGTGGTGCCGGTGGAGTCGGGCAGCAAGACGCTCAAGGACGCGCTCAACGAGGCCATGCGCGACTGGGTGGCCAACGTGGACAACACCTTCTACATCATCGGCACCGTGGCCGGCCCGCACCCCTACCCCATGCTGGTGCGCGACTTCCAGA
>CAZRFF010000270.1:0-2669 GCA_964599265.1 uncultured Simplicispira sp.
TCAAGGAGCCCATCGTCTGCTGCCCCAACGACCCGGACGACGCCAAGTTCCTGTCCGAAGTGGCGGGCACCAAGATCGATGAAGCCTTTATCGGCAGTTGCATGACCAACATCGGCCACTTCCGCGCGGCGGCCAAGCTGCTGGGCGGCCAGCGCGACATTCCCGTCAAGCTGTGGGTGGCCCCGCCGACCAAGATGGACCAGAACGAGCTGCTCAAGGAAGGCCACTACGCCGCCTTTGGCACGGCCGGTGCGCGCACCGAAATGCCGGGCTGCAGCCTGTGCATGGGCAACCAGGCGCAGGTGCACGAGGGCGCAACGGTGATTTCTACCAGCACCCGCAACTTCCCCAACCGCCTGGGCAAGAACACCAACGTGTTCCTGGGTTCGGCCGAACTCACGGCCATCGCCTCGCGCCTGGGCCGCTTGCCCACCAAAGAGGAATACCTCAAGGAAATGGGCGTGATCGACGCTGACAAGGCCAGCGTGTACCGCTACATGAACTTCGACCAGATCGAGGAATACGCGGAAGTCGCCAAGGGCGTGGCGGCCTGATTGGCGCGTACCTGCCGAACCAGGAAAACGGCCTTTCGGGGCCGTTTTTGCTGGGTATGATCGAAACCGCGCAACGTGTGCCGGCGCGTGGCGCGCCCGTGCGCTACAGCAGCCGTGCCTTCACCGATTTGCCCTTGACCCGCCCCGCGTTCAGCCTGGCGCAGGCCTGGCTGGCAATGGCGCGGTCCACCGCCACGTAGGTCGAGAAGTCATTGACGCTGATCTTGCCGATCTGCCCGCGCGCGTAGCCGAAGTCGGCACACATCGCGCCCATGACATCGCCGGCGCGGATCTTTTCCTTGCGCCCACCGATCAGCTGGATGGTGCGCATGGGCGGCACCAGCACGCCGCCGGGCGCGGGCGTCAACCCCGACAAGGGGAAGAACTCGGACGATCGGCCCTGCAGCAGCTCGATCCGGCCCACGCTGCCCATCTCGTCCAGGCTGACCAGGTTAAGTGCCAGCCCTTCGGCCTCGCCCCGCCCGGTGCGGCCGATGCGGTGGATGTGCAACTCCGCCTCGGGCGTCACGTCCACGTTGATCACTGCCTGCAAGTCGGCAATGTCCAGCCCGCGCGCGGCCACGTCGGTGGCCACCAGTACGCTGCAGCTTTTGTTGGCGAACTGCACCAGCACCTCGTCGCGCTCGCGCTGCTCCAGCTCGCCGAACAAGGCCAGCGCGCGCAAGCCCTGGGCCTGCAGGCTGTCCGCCACGTCGCGGCATTGCTGCTTGGTGTTGCAGAAGACCAGCGTGGATTCGGGGCGGAAATGCGCCAGCAGGCGGCCCACGGCCTCGGTCTTGGCGTGCGCCTCGACCTCGTACCAGCGCTGCTGGATTTTCTGGGCGCCGTGCTGCGATGCCACCTTGACCACCTCGGGCTGGCGCATGAAGCGCTGCGCCAGCTGGGCAATGCCCTCGGGGTAGGTGGCGGAAAACAGCAGCGTCTGGCGCTCGGGCGGACACTGACGCACCACGGTTTCGATGTCGGGCAGGAAACCCATGTCCAGCATGCGATCGGCCTCATCGAGCACCAGCACCTTGAGCTGGCCGATGTCCAGCGCACCGCGCTGCATCAAGTCCAGCACGCGCCCGGGCGTGCCCACCACCACGTGCGCACCATTCTCCAGGCTGGCAATCTGGCTGCGTGAGGGCACGCCGCCGTACACCGTCACCACCTTGAAGTTGTCCTGCGCGCGCGCCAGGCGGCGGATTTCGGTGGCCACCTGGTCGGCCAGTTCGCGCGTAGGGCACAGTACCAGGGCCTGGATGGCGAACCAGCGCGGGTTGACCTGCTCGACTATCGGCAGGCCGAATGCAGCGGTCTTGCCGCTGCCGGTGCTGGCCTGCGCGATCAGGTCTTTGCCTTGCAGCGTGAGCGGCAGGCTGGTGGCCTGGATCGGCGTCATCCGCAGGTAGCCCAGTTGCTGCAGGTTGGCCAGCATGGCCGGCGACAGGGCCAGCGAAGAGAATGCGCCGGGCTCGCCGGCAGAAGAAGTGGAATGCATGGTGCGCGATTATCCGGCCCTGCGCAGCGGGATCGTCACCGGCCCGCCGTTGACCAGCGCCTCCTGCATCTCTGCGCTGCATTCGCCCGTGGCCGCCACGGGATGCGCGGTGCGTGCCCCATCGAAGGCCGAAGGCCTGGCGAGTTGGTGTGGGGGCGCTGGGTCAGACCGGCTGGGTGTTTGACGCCTTGCCGCTGGCGGGGGCGTCTGCCGCGCCGTCGCCCTTGAGGGCGGCCAGGCGGCTATTCAGGAAGTCGTCGTAGCCCTTTTGCACCAGCGCAAAGGTTTGCTGCACCCCCGCCTGGATGGGGCTGTCGTCGCCCATCACACCCAGGCCCGAGAGAATGTCGAACGCCTCGCCGTAGCCCTTTTCAAAACCGCCCCGGACCAGGCTGACGAAGTCGCGCAGTACGGTTTCAGGGTCTTTGTTTTTGTGCTGCGCGGCGTAGGCGTCGAAAAATGCGGTGGACTGCGCCAGAATGCGCCCGGCCGTGCCCTCGGGGCTGTTGTCCTGGCTGCTGGCGGCAGCGATGGCGTCCGGGCCCAGCGTGGGTTCGAGCAGGCCGTTGATGCGGTCTATGGCCGCGCGGTAGAGCAACTGCATGGAATCG
>CAZRFF010000271.1:0-2669 GCA_964599265.1 uncultured Simplicispira sp.
CGGTGATGTCGGCCTCGTCGTTGTTGGTGACGTGCGGGATCATCACCCAGTTGCGGTGCAGGTTGGCGCCGCTGATTTTTTTGATGCGGCTGAGGTCTTTGCGCTCAATGGGGCCGAACTTGGTGAAGTCCACTTTAGGCCAGGGCAGCAAGTCCATGCCCACACCGCCACCACCAGCGGGGGCTTTGGCCGCTTGGGCCTGCGTTTGCACGCTGCCCGCCATGACGGCCTGGGTGAAGGCCTGCACGTCTTCTTGCGTGATGCGGCCCTTGGGGCCTGTGCCTTTGACTTCGGCCAGGGGTACGCCCAGTTCACGCGCAAATTTGCGCACGCTGGGGCTGGCATGGGGCAAACCGGGCGTGGGGCTGGCGGGTTGGTGGGCGGGCTGGGCAGCGGCAGATGCAGGGGGCGCAGCAGCGGCTGGTGCCGTTGCGGGCGCAGGGGCCGGGGCTGCGGACGCCTGAGGGGCTGCGGCAGTGGCGGCAGGCGCTGGTTGTGCCTCGGCGCCGGCAGACGCAGCGCCAGCGGCATCGAGCACCAGCACCACCGAGCCTTGTTTGACTTTGTCGCCCAGTTTGACGCGCAGTTCCTTGACCACGCCGGCGTGGCTGGAGGGGATCTCCATGGACGCCTTGTCCGATTCCACCGTGATGAGCGATTGCTCGGCCTTGACCGTGTCGCCGGGCTGCACCAGCACCTCGATCACGCCTACTTCGTCAAAGTCCCCAATGTCGGGGACCAGAATGTCCATCAATGCCATGTCGGTCTCCGTTGGGTGTTATGCGTGCAGGGGGTTGGTCTTGTCGGCGTTGATGCCGTATTTGGCGATGGCCTCGGCCACTTTGCTGGCGGGCAGTTCGCCCTGCTCGGCCAGGGCTTTGAGGGCGGCAACCACGATGTAGTGGCGGTTGATCTCAAAGTGCTCGCGCAGGCGGTAGCGGAAGTCGCTGCGGCCAAAGCCGTCGGTGCCCAGCACTTTGTAGGCGCGCCCTGCAGGGATGAAGGGGCGGATTTGCTCGGCGTAGGCTTTGACGTAGTCGGTGGATGCCACCACGGGGCCCGCGTGGCCGGCAAGCTGCTGCGCCACGAAGGGCAGGCGCGGCGCATCCAGCGGGTGCAGCAGGTTGTGACGTTCGGCGTCCTGGCCTTCGCGCGCCAGTTCGGTGAAGCTGGGGCAGCTCCACACGTCGGCCTGCACACCCCATTCCGCGGCCAGCAGTTTTTGCGCCTCCAGGCTTTCGCGCAGGATCGAGCCCGAGCCCAGCAGCTGCACGCGCAGCGCGCCCTCGGCGCCGGCGTTGCACAGGTACATGCCCTTGAGGATCTGCTCCTCGGTGCCGGGGATCAGGCCCGGCATGGCGTAGTTCTCGTTGAGCAGCGTGATGTAGTAGTAGACGTTTTCCTGCTTCTCCACCATGCGCTTCAAGCCCTGCTGCATGATGACCCCGACCTCGTGCGCGAAGGTCGGGTCGTAGCTGACGCAATTGGGGATGACGCCCGACAGGATGTGGCTGTGCCCGTCCTCGTGCTGCAGGCCTTCGCCGTTGAGCGTGGTGCGCCCGCTGGTGCCGCCCAGGATGAAGCCGCGTGCCTGCATGTCGCCCGCGGCCCAGGCAAAGTCGCCAAAGCGCTGGAAGCCGAACATCGAGTAGTAGACGAAGAACGGAATCATGATGCGGTTGTTCGTCGAGTACGACGTGGCTGCCGCAATCCACGAGCACATGCCGCCCGCTTCGTTGATGCCTTCTTGCAGGATTTGCCCGTCGGCCTGCTCTTTGTAGTACATGACCTGGTCGCGGTCCACGGGCGTGTACTGCTGGCCCAGGGGGTTGTAGATGCCGATCTGGCGGAACAAGCCCTCCATGCCGAAGGTGCGCGCCTCGTCCACCAAAATAGGCACGACGCGCGGGCCCAGGGCCTTGTCGCGCAGGAGTTGCGTGAGGAAGCGCACGTAGGCCTGGGTGGTGCTGATCTCGCGGCCCTCGGCCGTGGGCTCCAGGATGGCCTTGAAGGTGTCCAGCGCGGGCACGGTGAACTGCTCATCGGCCTGCTGGCGCCGGTTGGGCAGGTAGCCGCCCAGGGCCTTGCGCCGCTCGTGCAGGTAGCGCATTTCGGGCGTGTCGTCCGCCGGCTTGTAGTAGGGGAGTTTTTCCAGCTCGCTGTCCGGAATAGGGATATTGAAGCGGTCGCGGATGTACTTGATGTCTTCGTCGTCCAGCTTCTTGGTCTGGTGCACGGTGTTCTTGGCCTCGCCGGCCTTGCCCATGCCGTAGCCCTTGACGGTTTTGACCAGCAGCACCGTGGGCTGGCCCTGGTGCGCGTTGGCGGCGTGGAAGGCGGCGTACACCTTTTCGGGCTCGTGGCCGCCGCGGCGCAGCTCCCAAATGTCGTCGTCGGTCAGGTGCTCCACCAGCTTGAGCGTTTCGGGGTATTTGCCAAAGAAGTGCTTGCGGATGTAGGCGCCGTCCATGGCGCGGTAGGTCTGGTAGTCGCCGTCCACGGTTTCCATCATCAGCTGGCGCAGCTTGCCGCTCTTGTCGCGCGCCAGCAGGTCGTCCCAACCCTTGCCCCAGAGCAGCTTGATGACGTGCCAGCCGGCGCCGCGGAAGTCGCCCTCCAGCTCCTGGATGATCTTGCCGTTGCCGCGCACCGGGCCGTCGAGCCGCTGC
>CAZRFF010000272.1:0-2667 GCA_964599265.1 uncultured Simplicispira sp.
GCCCCAGCCCCCGCAAGACCTGCCCCTGGCCGGTGTGCAGGCCTTCTCGATCGACGACTCGCACACCACCGAGATCGACGACGCCCTTTCGGTGCAAGGCCTGGGCACGGGGGTGGTGACCGTAGGCATCCACATCGCCGCGCCGGGTTTGGCCGTTGCGCCGGGCAATGATTTGGACAAACTGGGCCGCGCACGCCTGTCCACCGTGTACATGCCGGGCTACAAGATCACCATGCTGCCGCACGAGGTGGTGCAGGTCTACACCCTGGACGAGGGCCGCGCCAACCCGGCCGTATCGCTGTACGTGCGCATCGACGAAGCCACGCTGGCGATCACCAGCACCGAAACGCGCATCGAGCGCGTGCCCGTGGCCGTGAATCTGCGCCACGACCAGCTCGACCACATCGTGACAGAGGCCTGGATTACCAACCCCACCGTTCAAATAGAAAATACCCCCCAGCCCTTGCTGGAACTGCGCGAGCAGCTATCGTTTCTGCACCGATTCGCCGTGCAGCTCAAAGCCGCCCGCGAACAGGTGCGCGGCAAGCCCGAAACCTTCAACCGCCCGGATTACAACTTCAAGCTGCAGGGCAACCATGGCGCCGAACCCGATGGCTCCGAGCAGGTGCACATCAGCACACGCCAGCGCGGCGCGCCGCTGGATTTGATCGTGGCCGAGGCCGCCATCGTCGCCAACAGCACCTGGGGGCAGATGCTGGCCGAGCATGGCGTGCCCGGCATTTACCGCAGCCAGGCCAGCCTGGCGCCCGGGGTGAAGGTGCGCATGGGCACCAAGGCTTTGCCGCATGCGGGCATTGGCGTGCCCTGCTACGCCTGGGCCACCTCGCCGCTGCGCCGCTACGTGGACTTGGTGAACCAATGGCAAATCATTGCCTGTGCGCGCCATGGCAAAACCGCCGCCCTGGCCGCGCCCTTCAAACCCAAGGACGCCGATCTGTTCTCCATCATCAGCAGCTTTGACGCCGCCTACAGCGCCTACAACGGCTACCAGGCGGGGATGGAACGTTTCTGGACGCTCAAATACCTGGAGCAGAACGGCATCACCGAACTGGACGCCACGGTCTTCAAAGAGGGCCCGGGCGGCAGTTTTCTGGTGCGTGCCGACAGCCTGCCGCTGGTGTTCCCGGTGCTGGGCGCGCAAAACCTGCCGCGTGGCGCGCGCATCCGCGCCAAGCTGGGCGAAGTGGACGAAATCAGCCTGGACGTGCACGGCACCCTGGTCGAACGCCTGGACGACCCGCTGGACCCGAGCGACGACGGCCCCGTGGATGAGGACGACGAAGACAGCGTGGCCAGCGGCCCCATTGCCATCGCCGTGGACATGAACGAGCCCGAAGCGCCCACAGGTGATAATCCCGCCCCGTGACCGCCCAAACCCTACCCATGCTCCACCGCTTCAATACGCTGCAGCTCACGCTGGGGGTGTCGCTGGCATTGCATGCAGCCTTGATTTCGGTGCGCTTCATCGACCCCGAGGGCTTCAACCGCGTGTTCCAGGACACGCCGCTGGAAGTCATCCTGGTCAATGCCAAATCCACCGAGAAGCCCGACAAGGCCCAGGCCATCGCCCAGTACGCCCTGGCCGGTGGGGGCGACGCGGACAAGGGCCGCGCCACCAGCCCGCTGCCCTACTCGGCGCTCACCAGCGTGGGCGAGGACTTTGAAGACACCCAGCGCAAAATGGACGCCATGCAGGAGCAGCAAAACCAGCTCCTGGCCCAGCTGCGCAAAGAGATCGCCGCCCTGCCCCTGCCCGACCCGCGCAAACCCGCGCAAAGCGCGCAGGAGCAGGCCGAGCAGGAGCGCCGCCGCCAGCTCATCAAGATGCTGGCCGAGATCGAAAAACGCATCAACGAAGAAAACGCCCGCCCCAAGAAACGCTACATCAGCCCCGCCACGCGCGAGGAGGTGTACGCCGTCTACTATGACCAGCTGCGCCGCAAGGTCGAGGACAAGGGTACGGTGAATTTTCCCGAATACGCCGGCAAAAAACTCTATGGCGAGCTGGTGATGATCCTCACCGTGAACCACGATGGCCGCGTGCTGGCCACCGAGATCGTGCAAGGCTCGGGCAACACCCGCCTGGACCGCCAGGCCGAGGCCATTGCCGTCGGCGCCGGGCCCTTTGGCAAGTTCAACCCCGACATGCGCCAAAAGGCCGACCAGATCGCCGTGGTCTCGCGCTTCAAATTCACCCGCGACCAGACCCTGGAAACCAGCGTGCGATGAATCCCGCCACCGATCTGTATTGCGTGATGGGCAACCCCGTGGAGCACAGCCGCTCGCCGTGGATCCACGCGCGCTTTGCCGAGCTCACGGGCCAAGCCCTGGTGTACGAACGCCGCCTGGTGCCGCTTGATGGCTTTGCCCAAGCCTTGCGCGACTTTGCTGCGGCGGGCGGACGCGGCTGCAACATCACCGTGCCCTTCAAGCTGCAAGCCGCCCAGGCCGCCGCCCACCGCAGCGAACGCGTGCACCTGGCCGGCGCGGCCAATACCCTGCACTGGAAAGACGGCCAACTGCACGCCGACAACACCGACGGCCTGGGCCTGGTGGCCGACCTGCAGCGCAACGCAGGTTTTGCCCTGGCCGGGCGCGACGTGCTGCTGATCGGCGCGGGCGGCGCCGCCGCTGGCGCCCTGGGCC
>CAZRFF010000273.1:0-2640 GCA_964599265.1 uncultured Simplicispira sp.
AAGCACAAGGTGATGTTCGAGAACCTCACGCCGCTGTTCCCCAAGGAACACATGCGGCTTGAGCGCGACATCAAGAGCGAAGAGAACATCACCGGCCGCATCATCGACATCATCGCGCCCATCGGCCGTGGCCAGCGCGCGCTGATCGTGGCGCCGCCCAAGAGCGGCAAGACGGTGATGATGCAGCACATCGCCCACGCCATCACGGCCAACAACCCCGACGTACACCTGATGGTGCTGCTGGTGGACGAGCGCCCGGAAGAAGTGACCGAGATGCAGCGATCGGTCAAGGGCGAGATCATCGCCTCGACGTTTGACGAGCCCGCCGCGCGCCACGTTCACGTCGCCGAGATGGTGATCGAGCGTGCCAAGCGCCTGGTCGAGCTGAAAAAAGACGTGGTCATCCTGCTCGACTCCATCACCCGCCTGGCGCGCGCCTACAACAACGTCGTGCCCAGCTCCGGCAAGGTGCTGTCGGGCGGTGTCGATTCGAATGCGCTGCAGCGCCCCAAGCGCTTTTTTGGCGCGGCGCGCAATGTGGAAGAAGGCGGCAGCCTGACCATCATCGCCACGGCCCTGGTCGATACCGGCAGCCGCATGGATGAAGTGATCTTTGAAGAATTCAAGGGCACGGGCAACAGCGAAATCCACCTCAACCGCCGCCTGTACGAAAAGCGCGTGTTCCCGGCGATCGAGCTCAACAAGAGCGGCACGCGCCGCGAAGAGCTGCTCCTTCCGCCCGAAATCCTGCAAAAGACCCGCATCCTGCGCCAGTTCATGTACAACATGGACGAAATCGAGTCCATGGAACTGATGATCAAGAAGATGAAGGAGACGAAGACCAACGTCGAATTCTTCGAAGCCATGCGCCGGGGCGGCTGATGCTCCGCCTACACGGCAGGGCCACCTCCAGTGCCCTGCCGTGTGCCCCTCCGCGCTATGCTACGGACACCCCCGCATCGAGGGGGTACACCTTGACCAACCCACAGCACAGGTGACAGGGCCATGCTCGATATCTTGCGCAAAGTGCTGGGCAAACCATCGCTCCAGCCCCCTACCCCCAAGGCGGCCGATGCGCCATCGCCCGCCATCCAGGCCCGCCAGCAGTTTGAGGCCCTGAACCAACTGGCCCCCGTTAAAACCGCCACCGAGGCAAACACCCCCGCAGACACCAGCACCCCGCCCGCCCAAGGCTTCGTTCTGCGCGAACCCGTTCTCAACCGCAAAGAACAAATCGCTGGCTACACCTTCAGCCTGCACGAACACCTGCAATCGCGCCTGCAAGGCAAAAAAGACCTGCTGCAAAAGGTGTACGACGACGTGCTGTTGCGCAACCTGACGCGGCTGCGCATCCCCAGCCTGCTGGGCCACCGCCTGGCCTTTGTCAGCCTCTCGCCCATCTCCTTGGGCAACCCGTTGATCGGGCAATTACCCCCCAAAAACACCGTGCTCATGCTCCGCCCAGGCCGCCTGCCGCTGGAGCCGGCGCTTTTGCGGGAACAACTGGACACCTGGCACCAAGCCGGCTTTTCGCATGGTTGGGTTCTGCAGCAAAACACCCTGGCAGAACACCCAGGGCTGCAAGAGCTGCTGCCCCTCGCCAGCTACGTGCAACTGCAAACCACACAAATGGATGGCCTGGACATCAAGGCCCTCGGCAAAACCTTGCAAGCCATTCCCACCCCCCACACGGCACGGCTCCGGCTGATGGGCCAGGAATTACAGACCTACGAAGAATTCCACCTGTGCTACCAAAGCCGTTTTGATTACTTCTCCGGCCCATTCGTCACCAGCCGCGAAGACTGGCACCCGCCCAAGAGCCAGATCAACCGCATCCTGGCCATGAAGCTCTTGAACATGCTGCGTGCCGACGAGGAACTGCCCGCCATTGCCCAGCAAATCACCGCCGACCCGGTGATGACCTTCAAGCTGCTGCGTTACCTCAACGCCCCTGCCATCGGCCTGCCCAACCCGGTACTGACCATTGACAAAGCCCTGATGCTGCTGGGCCGTGAGCGTTGCTACCGCTGGCTCTCATTGCTGCTGTTCGACATCAAGCAAACCAGCTACCGCGAGCGCGTGTTGACCGAGCAAGCCCTCTCGCGGGCCTTCTTCCTGGAAGGCCTGGCAGGACAGGGACGCGTACCGCCCCACCCCGACCAGCTTTTCATCCTGGGGCTGTTTTCCTTGTTGGACATCCTCATTGGCGATTCTTTGTCCAGCATCCTGGAGCAAACCCGCCTGCCAGAGCACCTGCACGGCGCACTGCTGGGCCAGCCTGGTGAATACGGCAATGCCCTGGCCCTGGCCAAAGCCAGCGAGAACCCTGCAGCCCCCGATCTGGCCGAATGGGCCGCGGCCTGCGGGGTAGACGCCCACAGCGTCCTGCAAAGCAGCCTCCATGCGCTGGACAAAGCCAATGCCATCACGGCCTTGCAGCAAGATTGAAGCGCAAGTGCGCGCAAAAAAACAATTTTTCGAAATATAATGGTGGGCTTTTTCTATGCGGTAAGTATGCGGAGTGCATAAGGCGAAACAAAGGTTGTTTCCCACCCCACACGGCTGCCGCACCTGCATCAAAGGAAGATCATGAAAGAAGGCATTCACCCCAACTACCGCGAAGTCCTCTTCGTGGACCTG
>CAZRFF010000274.1:0-2613 GCA_964599265.1 uncultured Simplicispira sp.
CAGCGGTTGGGCGCAATGGGCAGGGCCGGCGCTGCAAAACCCGCTGCAAAGGCCGCCGCATAAGGGCTGGCCGCCACGGACGGCGCCAGCGACGCGCAGGCCTGGTACAGGTTGGCGTAGGTGGTGAAGTCCACCAGGTTTTTGCCCGTCACGGCAATGGTGCTGGCGCCACGCTGCACCGTCACGCCCGCATTGGCGGGCAGTTCCACCGCAGGCTCGGACACGGCCACGCCGCTGATCAGGCCTTGCGTATCCTGCTCGGCCGCCGCAATGGCCGCCCCGCCGCCGTTGGAGATGCTGGACGCGATGACGATGGTGTTGGCCGGGGTGAGCGACTTCAGGCGCTGGCCGTTGTCCAGGGCGCCAAAGCGCTCGTTGAGCACGTAGTAGGCGAATTCCACAGCCTGCAGGGTGCTGCGGCCCCAGTCCTTCTCGGGGTTCTGCTGCGAATGCGCGTGCTTGAAGGCAAACCGGTTGGGCGTGGCCGTATTGAAGGCGGCCAGCTCGGTGGCCGACAGGCCCGCATTGAAGGCCGCATTCTTACCCGCTGCCGCGGCGCTGGCGCGCGTGCCATCCATCAGCGGCACGGTGTCGTTTTGCAGGTCGTGCGGCGCGCCGCCCGTGCCCTTGTCGGTGTAGGCCACGGCGCAGCCGCGCTTCAAAGCCCACTCGCCCGTGCTGATGGCGCCATACACGCCGCGCGAGCCCGAGGACGTGGCCGTGATGACGCAGGCTTTTTGCGGGTTGAAGCTGGCCGGCACCTGCACCATGAGCGTGGCGTTCTGGCGGCCCGAACCATCGTCAGAGAAGGCGATGTATTCCGTGCCCGCCACCTTGCCCTCGCTGGCTGTCACATTGCCTTGCGCATCCACGTTGGGGCCGTACAGGCTGCCGTAGCCGCCCGCGGCCGTCATGTCCAGCATGGCGCGGTAATTGGTGTGGATGGCACTGCGGCGCAACTCGGCCGCCGTGGGGTTGAGCGGATCGGCATAGGCGGGCGGCAGGGGCGCGGCGACGAGGAGCGCCGCGCCGGTGCTGTCGAGCCGGCCGGCCTGGCGGCGCTGCGGGCGCGCCCGCGGCAGGGGCGCGGCCAGGCCCGTTGTGCCCAGGCCTGCGGTGAGCAGGTCGTCCGTGGCCCCGTCGTAGGTGGTGGCCTTGATGGCCCCCAGCCAGGCGGGCTTGGTGTTGAGGTTGGGGTTGTCGCCGCCGCCACAGGCAGCCAGCACAGCCGCTGCCACGGCAGCAGGCACAAAGATACGCACCGCAGTTTTCATACGCATGGTCTCCACGAGGTTTTTCTGAAGGACTGACAGGGAAACTTCAACCAGCACGACCCAAAGCCGCCGTGCGCAACCGGCCCACCACGCCGGTGGGAAAGTAGTACACCGAGAGCACAAACAGCAGGCCCAGCCACAAGAGCCAGCGGTCGGGCGAGAGCAGCGCAGAGAGCCAAGGCAGGCCGGACGCAGCCTCGCTGCCCAAGCGCAGCAGGTCTTGCAGGTAGCTTTGCGCCACCAGGAACAGCACGGCGCCAATGGCCGAGCCGTAAATCGTGCCCATGCCCCCAATCACCACGATGAGCAGCACGTCCATCATGATTTCGAAGGACAGCGAAGTGTCTGGCCCGTTGTAGCGCAGCCAGAGCGCCAGCATGCAGCCAGCCAGCGTGGCAAACAGCGCCGAGAGCACGCTGGACGTGGTGCGGTACACCACCACGCGGTAGCCAATGGCTTCGGCGCGGAATTCGTTCTCGCGGATGGCTTGCAGCACGCGGCCAAAGGGCGAGTTGACGATGCGCAGCAGCGCCAGCACCAGCCCCACGGCGCACACGAACAGCAGGTAGTAGCAGACAAGGCGCCCGTCGATGCTCACGCCCAAGAACGGATCGTCGAACGGCTCGAAGCTGGGCGACAGCACCTCGGGCACCTTGAAGGTGAGGCCATCCTCGCCGCCCGTGATATCCGAGAGCTGCGAGGCCAGCGTCTGGAACGCCGCTGCCACGGCCAAAGTAATCATGGCAAAGAAAATGGCCCGCACGCGCAGCGAAAAAAGGCCCACCGCCAGCGAGAGCAGCAGCGACAAAAACAGCGCCCCGCCCACACCCACGGCCAGCGCCCCCCAGGTGGCGCCCAGGCGCGTGGTGGCCACGGCGATGCCGTAAGCGCCAATGCCAAAAAACATGGTGTGCGCAAAGCTCACGATGCCGGTGTAGCCCAGCAGCAAATCAAAGCTGGCCACCAGCACCACGAACACCAGCACCTTGGCCGCCACCGACAAGGCCTTGACGCCGGGGAAGATGAAGGGCGCAAACAGCAAGCCCAGGAAGATGGCCGCCAAAATCACGGCCAGAATGCGGCTGCGCGGGTAATCCGCAGAGAGGATTCGGTTCAACATGGTGCAAAACTCCTCTTTAGCGGTTCGCCACCGGGTACACGCCCTGGGGCCGCCACAAAAGCACGGCCACCATCAGCGCAATGTTGGAAAACAGCGCCACCTTGGGCACCAGGAAACCCGTGTAATTGGCCATCAGGCCCACGAGCAAGGCGCCGATCAAGGCCCCGCCGGTGCTGCCCAAACCGCCGATGATGATGACGATGAAGATCAGCACGTTGA
>CAZRFF010000275.1:0-2597 GCA_964599265.1 uncultured Simplicispira sp.
GTGTGGTGCCAGGACGAGCCGCAGAACCAGGGCGCCTGGTTCTTCATCCAGCACAACATCCACGAAAACATGCACGAGGGCCAAAAGCTGGGCTATGCCGGCCGCGCGGCCTCGGCGTCGCCCGCCGTGGGTTATGCCCACCTGCACCAGGACCAGCAAAAGGCCCTGGTCGATGCGGCGTTTGCCAAGCTCAAGGGTTTTGTTCTGACCAAGTAAGGCCACAAACCCAAACACTACTCAGTACAAAACCCCTGAACCGAAAGAATTCAAAATGGCAATCGTAGAAGTCAAAGTCCCCCAGTTGTCCGAATCCGTGGCCGAAGCCACCATGCTGACCTGGAAAAAGAAGGTCGGCGAGGCCGTCGCCGTCGATGAGATCCTTATCGAAATCGAAACCGACAAGGTGGTGCTCGAAGTGCCTGCGCCTGCTGCGGGCGTGCTTTCTGAAATTGTGGTGGGCGATGGCGGCACCGTCACGGCCGAGCAGTTGATCGCCAAGATCGACACCGAGGCCGTGGCAGGTGCTGCCGCCCCAGCGGCCCCTGCAGCGGCGCCAGCGCCCGCTGCTGCAGCGCCTGCGGCTGCTGCGGCCCCCGCCGCCGGTGGCAGCAAGGGGGGTGTCGCCATGCCCGCTGCCGCCAAAATCCTGGCCGAAGCCAACCTTGCCGCATCCGCCGTGGCCGGCACGGGCAAGGATGGCCGCGTGACCAAGGGCGACGCCCTGGCCGCAGTGGCCGGTGGCGTCAAGTCCACCGCCGCCGTCATCCCCACCGGCGTGCCCACCAAGGCCCTGCCGCAGGTGGCAGCGCCCGCCGGCCTGGATTTGGGCGACCGCCCCGAGCAGCGCGTGCCCATGAGCCGCCTGCGTGCCCGCGTGGCCGAGCGCCTTTTGCAGTCGCAGTCCACCAACGCCATCCTGACCACCTTCAACGAGGTGAACATGGCGCCGGTGATGGAGATGCGCAAGAAGTTCCAGGACGCGTTCACCAAGGAACACGGTGTCAAGATCGGCTTCATGTCCTTCTTCGTCAAGGCAGCGGTGCACGCGCTCAAGAAGTTCCCGGTCTTGAACGCCTCGGTCGATGGCAACGACATCGTCTACCACGGCTATTTCGACATCGGCATCGCCGTGGGCAGCCCGCGCGGCCTGGTGGTGCCCATTCTGCGCAATGCCGACCAGATGAGCTTTGCCGACATCGAGAAGAAGATCGCCGAATTCGGCAAGAAGGCTGCTGAAGGCAAGCTGGGCATTGAAGAAATGACCGGCGGCACCTTCTCGATTTCCAACGGCGGCACCTTCGGCTCGATGATGTCCACCCCCATCATCAACCCGCCGCAGTCGGCCATCCTGGGCGTGCACGCCACCAAGGACCGCGCCGTGGTCGAGAACGGCCAGGTCGTGGTGCGTCCCATGAACTACCTGGCCATGAGTTAC
The DNA here is from genome assembly GCA_964599265.1 of uncultured Simplicispira sp. Taxonomy (GTDB): domain Bacteria; phylum Pseudomonadota; class Gammaproteobacteria; order Burkholderiales; family Burkholderiaceae_C; genus Simplicispira. The sequence goes on from CAZRFF010000275.1 coordinate 1,436, forward strand.
GACCACCGCATCATTGATGGCCGCGAAGCCGTACTGGGCCTGGTGGCCATGAAGGACGCGCTGGAAGATCCTTCGCGCCTGCTGTTCGACCTGTAATCCGTCGCTAGAAACAGCAACCCACCCTCGGCAGCGCCCAGCGGTGGGTTTTTTCACTCCCTATTTTTCGAGAACACCATGAGCAAACAATTCGACGTTGTCGTCATCGGCGCTGGCCCCGGCGGCTACATCGCCGCCATCCGCGCGGCCCAGTTGGGCATGAAGGTCGCTTGTATCGACGCCTGGACCAACGACAAGGGCGGCCCCGCGCCCGGCGGTACCTGCACCAACGTCGGCTGCATTCCGTCCAAGGCGCTGTTGCAGTCGAGCGAGCATTTCGAGCACGCCACCAAGCACTTTGCCGAGCACGGCATCAGCACCGGCAAGGTGAGCATGGACGTGGCCACCATGATTGGCCGCAAGGACACCGTGGTCAAGCAAAACAACGACGGCATCCTGTACCTGTTCAAGAAGAACAAGGTCACGTTCTTCCATGGCCGGGGTTCGTTCGTCAAAGCCGTTGAAGGCGGCTACGAGATCGCCGTCAAGGGCGCGCAGGACGATACCCTGGTGGGCAAGCAGATCATCGTTGCGACCGGCTCGAACGCGCGTGCGCTGCCGGGCGTGGATTTTGACGAGATCAACATCCTCTCCAACGACGGCGCGCTGCAGATCGGCGCCGTACCCAAGAAGCTGGGCGTGATCGGCTCGGGCGTGATCGGCCTGGAGATGGGCAGCGTCTGGCGCCGCCTGGGCGCGGACGTGACCGTGCTCGAAGGGCTGCCCACCTTCCTGGGTGCCGTCGATGAGCAGGTCGCCAAGGAAGCCAAAAAGGCGTTCGACAAGCAAAGGCTCAAGGTCGAGCTGGGCGTGAAGATCGGCGAAATCAAGAGCAGCAAAAAGGGCGTGGCCGTGGCCTACACCGACGCCAAGGGCGAGGCGCAAAAACTCGATGTCGATAAGCTCATCGTCTCGATTGGCCGTGTGCCCAACACCATCGGCCTGAACCCCGATGCCGTGGGCTTGCAGTTGGATGAGCGCGGCGCCATCGTGGTCGATGGCGATTGCAAGACCAACCTGCCCGGCGTCTGGGCCGTGGGCGACGTGGTGCGCGGCCCCATGCTGG
>CAZRFF010000276.1:0-2568 GCA_964599265.1 uncultured Simplicispira sp.
ATTGCACGATGTCTTGCATGGTGGTGCCGGCGTGTTGCACCAGTTGTGACCCAGCTTCGACCTTTTCGACCGACACGCCGATCAGTTGCTTGATCTCTTTGGCCGCGTCGGCGCTGCGCCCGGCCAGGGCGCGCACCTCGGAAGCCACCACGGCAAAACCACGGCCTTGCTCACCCGCACGCGCTGCCTCGACCGCGGCATTGAGAGCCAGGATGTTGGTTTGGAAAGCAATGCCGTCGATCACGCCGATGATGTCGGCAATTTTTCGGCTGCTTTGCTGGATTTCGTCCATGGTGGAGACCACCTGGGCCACCACCTCGCCGCCTTTACGCGCCACGCTGGCCGCGCCGTTGGCCAGGCTGCTGGCCTGGGATGCACTGCTGGCGCTTTGCTGGATGGTGCTGGTGAACTGCTCCATGGCGGCTGCCGTTTCTTGCAGGTTGCTCGATGTTTGCTCGGTACGCGCCGACAGGTCGTGGTTGCCCTGGGCGATCTCGGCGCTGGCCGTGGCGATGCTGTCGGTGCTCTGGCGCACCTGGTGCACCATGTGCCCCAGCGCCTCGCTCATGGCGTAGAGGGCGTGCAGCAACTCGCCAAATTCATCGCCCCGGGTGATGGTTTCGCGGGCGCTCAGGTCACCACCGGCAATGCGCTCGGCCAATTGGCGCGCCTGCAGCAAGGGTTGTTCGATGCTGCGGATCAAAAAATAGGCTCCCAGCCCAACGCACAGCAGCACCAACGCCACCATGGCCCCAGCCAATTGCACGGTGCGCAGGCGATCGGCGCCCAGCCCCATCTTGCGCTCGTCCGAATATTTTTGCTGCAGATCCACAAACTCGCGCAACGACTGCAAATACGCCGCCACTGCCGGGTTGTAAGACTCCTTGACCAAGGCCATGGCCTCGTCCGCACGGCCTTCGTTCTTGATCTGGTTGGCTTTTGTGCGCAGGTCGAGCATGGTGGCACGCGCCGCCGCGATCTTGGCCATCTGCGCCTTGTCGGCCTCGGTCAAAGCCATGGACTCCAGCGACTTTTGCACCTCGCTGATTTGCGCCGACGTGGCGGCGATCACATCCTTGAATCCGGTCTCTATGGCCGGGTCACTGCTCAAAATCATGGCCTGGGTGCGCGCGGCGTTGGTCTCGGTCAGGCCCTTCCACAAAATGGCCGACTCCACGCGGACGGCCAGTTCTTTCATGATGGCATCGGCCTGGGCCTGCGATTTGGACGAGCGGTAGCCCGCAAAACCCACCACCGCTACCAGCATGACGACAATGGCCAGCACTGCCAACCACAATTTGTGGGCTGTACGCAAACGGTTCAACATGGTTTCCCCCTTATCAAATGCATGTCCCAAGCGCCCGCACCCCTTGACACAGGCCACTGTCACAAAGTGTACGCATTCTGAACCCTGTGTGCAGTCCAATGCACCAAGAAATCTGCGCGCCCCACCCTGGCGCTTACTCCACCCGCACAACACCCTGCGGTTTGAAGCCCAAATCGGCCGCCTTGCCCTTGCGCCCGCGCAGCGCACGGGCGTTGTTGAGGCTGCGGATCTCCAACTGCTCCTCGCGCTCTTTGCCGCCGCGCCCCACGCCCGCGATGCGGATGCTGCGCGTATACGCCGCCGCACCGGCCAGGCTGTCCTTGTCCTCCAGCGCAATCAGCATCAGGCCGCGCCCGCCATTGGGCATGGTTTTGAGCTCTGCCATCTCGAACGTCAGAATGCGCCCGCCCACCGAGGCGCAGCAGACATGGGTGGCGTCTGCCAGCGGCGTGCCGGCGCCCGTGCCTGCCGCGTGCGAGGGTGCGCACAGGGTTTCGCCCTCACCCAGCGTGACGAAGGCCTTGCCGCCCTTGTTGCGCACCACCATGTGCTCCACCCGCGCCAGAAAGCCGTAGCCGCCAGAACCGGAAAGCAGCAACTGGGCCTGCATGGGGCCTGCAAAGTAATGGGCGATGTGCGTGCCCGCTTCCAACTCAATCAGGGTCGTCACGGGCTGGCCATCGCCCCTGCCGCCCGGCAAGAGCGATACGGGCACGGAATACACCCGCCCATTGCTGCCAAAAACGATCAGGGCATCGACCGTGCGGCATTCAAAGGTGCCGTACAGACCATCGCCCGCCTTGAAGGCAAAGCTGTCTTGCGCGTGCCCATGGCCTGTGCGCGCGCGCACCCAGCCTTTTTGCGAGACGACGACGGTGACGGGCTCGTCCACCACTTTCACCTCGGCGACGACTTTTTTCTCGGCCTGGATCAGCGTGCGGCGGGCATCGGCGAACTGCTTGGCGTCTGCTTCAATTTCTTTGACCATCAAACGCCGCAGCGAGGCCGGATTCGCCAGGATGTCCTCCAACTGCCCCTGCTCCTTGCGCAGTTCCGACAGTTCCTGCTCGATCTTGATGGCCTCCAGGCGTGCGAGCTGGCGCAGGCGGATTTCCAAAATATCTTCGGCCTGGCGTTCGGAGAGGTTGAAGCGGGCGATGAGCGCCTGCTTGGGCTCGTCGGCGGCGCGGATGATGGCGATCACCTCGTCGATGTTGAGCAGCACCAGCTGCCGCCCTTCG
>CAZRFF010000277.1:0-2559 GCA_964599265.1 uncultured Simplicispira sp.
GGCCAGGTGGAATAAACCCTGCACCCCCAGAGACCACCATGTCCAAACCCCTGCTCTCCACCGTTGCCGCAGCCTGCGCCCTCGCCCTGCCCGCCCTGGCGCACAGCCGCCCCGTCTCGCTGGCGGTACAGCTCAAGAACTATGGCGGCGACGGCGCCTACCTCGCCGTCTACCTGACCGACGCCAAGGGCGCCTACGCCGGCACCCTGTGGGTGGCTGGCGGCAAGGCCAAGTACTACAAGCACCTGTCGGACTGGAACCGTTTGTCTGCTGGCGACGCCAAACGCCTGACCGGGGTGACGGGCGCCAGCGTGGGCGCGGGCCGCACGCTCAAGGTGACGGCCGACCTGGCCGATGCCTTGATCGACGCAGGCTACGAAATCCATATCGACGCCGCCGCCGAAGACATGCGCGACAGCCCCAGCGAAGTGCGCGTGCCGCTGTCGGCCAACCAGGCGGGCAAGCCCCAGGCAGGCAGGCAGTACATCCAGTCGCTGACCTACCAATTGCAGTAAAGGCCCAGCATGGACTGGAAACACCTCCACCGCTGGGTGGGGCTGGTGCTGGGCGCCCTGGCTTTGGTTCTGGGTGGCACCGGTGCGTTGTTGGCCTTCGATCCGGTACAGCAAGCCTGGCAGGCGCCACCGGCGGCCAAAGGCCTCTCCGTAGCCGCCCTGGCCGAGCGCGTGGTGCAGCATGTGCCGGGCGCAGAAGAAATCCGCCGCCTGCCTTCGGGCGCCATCGTGGTGTTCGGCTTTGATGGCGAGCAAGCGCAGGCGTCTTACGTCGATCCGGCGGATGGCCGTATGCTGGGCGCCTACCAACCCTCTGCCCTGCCGCGCTGGGTGAAAAACCTGCACCGCTCGCTGCTTTTGGGCGACGCCGGGCGCTGGGGCGCCGCAGGCATTGCCCTGGCCATGGGGCTGCTGTGCGCCTCGGGCCTGGTGCTGCTGCTGCGCCGCATGGGCGGTTGGCGGCATGTAGCGGGGCGCGTGCGCGGCACGCTGGCGCAGCGCATCCACGTGGTCACAGGCCGGGTGGTTTTGGCCGTCCTGTTGCTGACGTCCATTACCGGCCTCACCATGGGTGCCTCCACCCTGGGCTTGGTGCCCTTGGATGCAGGCAACGAGCCCGAAGTGGTTTCTACACCCGGCAACCAGGCGGCATTACCTATCGGGCAAATGCCCCTGCTGAACAGCGCGGCCGTGCAGGATTTGCGCGCATTGAATTTCCCGGACGCCAACGACCCTGAAGATGTCTGGAAACTCACCACCCGCCAAGGCACAGGCTGGGCAGACCGCTACACCGGGCAAATCCTGGCTTGGCAGGACGCCAGCCTGGCACAGCACATCTACGACTGGGCCTTGGTGCTGCACACGGGGGAGGCCGCCTGGCCCTGGGCCGTGGTGCTGGGGGTGGTGGGTGCCAGCGTGGTGCTGTTCTGGGTTTCGGGTGTACTCATCTGGTGGCAGGCCCGGCAGCAAACGCCGCACCTGCGCCATGGGCCTGGCAATAGCCCCTTGGCGCAGGCCAACGTGCTCATTTTTGTGGCCAGCGAAGGCGGCAGTACCTGGGGCTTTGCCCAGGCGCTGCACAAGGCGCTGGCGCAGCAAGGCCACCGCGTGCACAGCGCAACCCTGGAGCAGTTTCAGGCCACGGCCGCTGCGCGCCAGATCTTCGTTCTGGCAGCCACCTATGGCGACGGCCAGGCCCCCACGCACGCACGCCATGCCCTGGAGCACATCGCCGCATTGCCAGCCGCCGCCATTCCCGTGGCGGTGCTGGGCTTTGGCGACCGCCAATACCCAGGCTTTTGCGCCTACGCCCAGGCCCTGGAACACACCCTGCGCGCGCAAGGCTGGCCCACGCTGCTGCCGCTGGAATGCATACACCAGCAGTCCAGCCAGCAGTTTGCCCGCTGGGGTACCGCCCTGGCACAGGCCCTGGGTGAGCCCCTGCCCATCACCTACACACCGCACCTGCCGTCCACTACGGCACTCACCCTGGTGGCGCGCCAGGACTACCCCGGCCAGGCCGATCAGCCCACGGCCATTTTGCGTTTGGCCTGGCCCGCCCAAGGGCGGCTGGCACGCTGGCGCGGCCAGGGGCTGGGGCGTTTTGCGGCAGGGGATCTGCTGGGCATTGTTCCGCCGGGCAGCCAGGTGCCGCGCTACTACTCGCTGGCCTCGGGCTGGCAGGATGGTTTTGTGGAGCTGTGCGTGCGCCAGATGCCCGGCGGCCTGTGCTCCACGCACCTGCTGGGCTTGGCACTGGGTGACAGCGTGCAGGCTTTTGTACGCCCCAACCCGGGCTTTGCCCTCCCCCGCACCCGGCGCCCCGTGGTGCTGATAGGCGCGGGCACGGGTGTGGCGCCGCTGGCGGGCTTTATCCGCCGCAACGACCGGCGCAGGCCCATGCACCTGTACTTTGGCGGACGCGACCCCGCAAGAGACGACTACTTTGGCCCCGAGATCGCGCAATGGCAGCAGCAAGGGCGCGTAGCGGGCGTGACCAAGGTGTTCTCACGCATCCCCGCTGGCGGCGGCTATGTACAAAACG
>CAZRFF010000278.1:0-2531 GCA_964599265.1 uncultured Simplicispira sp.
AGGTGGTCGAATGGGTGCTGGCCGGTGAGGTGCAACAGGATATCGTGGGCTTGATCAACCAGGTGGGTGGCAAGGCCGTGGGCCTGACGGGGCGCGATGGCGGCATGATCCGCGCCAAAAAGCTCAAGCTGCTGGACCACAAAGACCCCACGGTGGAGCATGACGTGGGCCAGGTGGGCGATATCGTGGCGATCGATCCCAGTGTGGTCAAGGCGCTGCAGGATGACGCCTTCATTCCCGTGGTCAGCCCCATTGGGTTTGGCGAGGCCAACGAGAGCTACAACATCAATGCCGATGTGGTGGCCAGCAAATTGGCCGAAGTGCTGCAGGCAGAAAAGTTGCTGCTGCTGACCAACATCCCTGGCGTGCTGGACAAGGCGGGCCAGCTCATCACCGAACTGACGCCGCAGGGCGTGGACGCCCTGGTGCAGGACGGCACCATCACGGGCGGCATGCTGCCCAAGCTGGCGGGTGCCATTGATGCCGCCAAGGCGGGTGTGAAAGCCGTGCACATCGTGGATGGGCGCGTATCACACGCCATGCTGCTGGAAATTCTGACCGACCAGGCCTACGGTACCATGATCCGTGGGGCCTGAGCCCAGCTTGGCCCCATCCATGGAGACGATACCACCCTCTGCAGAACCGCCTGCGCAAGATGGGGCGGCAGCGCCCCGGCGCAGGCCGCGCCCTGGCGAGCGGCGCGAGCAAATCTTGCAGACCCTGGCCGCCATGCTGGAGGCGCCGGGGGCCGAGCGCATCACCACCGCTGCTTTGGCGGCGCGCCTGCAGGTGAGCGAGGCGGCGCTGTACCGGCATTTTGCGAGCAAGGCGCAGATGTTCGAGGCCTTGATGGACTTCATCGAAACCACGCTGTTCACCCGTGTGGTGCAAATCGTGGGGCGCGAGGGGGATGCGCCCGATGTGGCAGTTCCGGCCGATGGGGCCCAGCAGGCGGCGCGGGTGGTGGCGTTGCTGCTGCAGTTTGGCGAGCGCAATCCGGGGCTTGCGCGGGTGATGGTGGGCGATGCCCTGGTGCTGGAACATGAGCGGCTGCAGGCGCGCATGAACCAGTTGTTCGAGCGCATTGAATCGCAACTGCGCCAATGCCTGCGGCGGGCTGCCGAGGCGGCCGGTTCGGCCACACCCACGGTGGATGCACAGGTGGGGGCGGGTGTGCTCACGGCCTTTGCGCTGGGGCGCTTGCAGCGCTTTGTGCGGACGGGCAGGCAGCATTTGCCTACCGAACATTTGCAGGAAAGCCTGGCGCGCATGCTGTGACGCCGGTGCCAAAGAGGCGCCAGTGGGTCTTGTGCCACAGGAATTGGAGATAACTCTCTATTTTTGGGGTGGGGATAGGCGCAAGTAAGAAAATGCTGCAAAATAGAACGATCGTTCGTTTTTGTTTGACAGCATGCCTCGCACCGAATCTTCACTGACGCCTCCCCGCACCCGCCGTGTGCGCACGGGCAGTGCGCGCGTGCTGCAAAAAGGCCAGCAGACCAAGCAGGCCATCATCGAGGCGGCCCTGGGCCTGGCCACGCACATCGGGCTGGAGGGTTTGTCCATTGGCGCCCTGGCCGATGTGATGGACATGAGCAAGTCCGGCGTGTTCGCGCATTTCGGCTCACGCGAAGAACTGCAGGTTTCCGTGATCCGCGAATACCACCACTGCTTCGAGCAGGAGGTGTTCTACCCCGCCATGGCCGTACCGCGCGGCATTCCGCGCCTGCGGGCGATGTTTGGCAACTGGATGAAGCGCACTTCGGTCGAGATCGACTCGGGCTGCATTTATATCAGCGGTGCTGTGGAGTTTGATGAGCGCACAGGCCCTGTGCGCGATGCGCTGGCCGAATCGGGGCTGATCTGGCTGGCCGCCATGAAGCGCGCCATTACCCAGGCCAAGGATTTAGGGCAATTGCAGGCCCAGGTGGATGAAGAGCAGATCCTGTTTGAGATCCACGGCCTGATTCTGGCGCTGCACTACGAGGCGCGTTTCCTCAAAAGCCCCGGCTCCATTGAGCGGGCCGTGGCCGGCTTTGAAAACATTCTGGCGCGTTACGGTGCAAGCCTGCCCGTGGCGCATTCTTCTTTTGTTCCTACCCCCACTTGACCGACAAGGAGTCATTCCATGCCCTCTTACACGCCGCCCCTGCGCGACATGCAATTCGTGCTCCACGAAGTGCTCCACGTCGCCGACGAACTCAAGCAAATCCCCAAGCACGCCGACATTGATGTCGACACCATCAATGCCGTGCTCGAAGAAGGCGGCAAGTTTGCCGCTGAAGTGACTTTCCCGCTCAACGCTACGGGCGACGCCGAGGGCTGCCAACTGGACAACACCACGCACGCCGTGACCACGCCCAAGGGCTTCAAAGAGGCCTACGCGCAATACATTGAAGGCGGTTGGGCGGCCTTGGGCTGCGACCCCGAATTCGGCGGTCAGGGCCTGCCTTTCGTGGTCAACACCATGTTCTACGAAATGCTCAACAGCGCCAACCAGGCCTGGACCATGTACCCCGGCCTGACCCATG
>CAZRFF010000279.1:0-2528 GCA_964599265.1 uncultured Simplicispira sp.
CGAACCGGTGTTTGCCTTGCTCCAGCAGTGGCTGCAGCAGCGCTGCCCGGTGCAAAACTAAGCGATTTTTGGCCCTGACGCCCGACAGACGGGCGCCAGCAGCTATCGAAATAATAGTATTCAGGTTTTGCGGCGCAGCGCCAGCCACAGCAGCGCCAGCCCCGTCACCCCAATGGGCAGCAGCGAGCCGTAGTTGAGCAGCGCCCAGCCCTGCGTGGTCACCAGCGCGCCCGAGGCGAAGGATGTGACCGCCATGGTGGCAAACACGAAAAAATTGATGGCCGCCTGGGCGCGGTCTTTTTCTTCGGGGCGGTAGGCCTGCATGGCCAGCGTGGTGCTGCCGGTGAACAGAAAATTCCAGCCCACGCCCAGCAGGAACAGGGCGATGCCAAAGTGGTGCAAATCCACGCCCATCAGCGCCACGGCCACGCAGGCCAGGTTGAGCGCCACGCCCGCGCCCATCACCGGCAGCACGCCCAGGCGAGTGATTAAATGCCCGGTGAAAAAGCCCGGCGCAAACATGCCGACCACGTGCCATTGCAGCACCCAGGCGGCATCGTCAAAGCCAAAACCGCACACGTCCATGGCCAGGGGCGTGGCCGCCATGAGCAGGTTCATCACCCCATAGCCCAGCGCCGCGCCCAGCGTGGCCACCAAAAAAACCGGCTCGCGCAGCAACTGCGCCACGCTGCGCCCAGGGGCTGCCGTGCTGCCTGCAGCCGACTGGGGCGGCGGGGCGTCAAAGCGGATCAAGGCCATGCAGGCCATGGACAGGATGGCCACCACCGCCAGGGCGACGTAGGCCCCGGCAAAAGGCACGGCAAACAGCGTGCGCGTGCGGCTGGCCAGGTTGGGCCCCACCACGGCGCCCAGCAGGCCGCCGGCCAGCACCAGCGACACGGCCCGCTCGCGCAGCGCCGGGGCGGTGAGTTCTGCGGCGGCAAAGCGGTAGAGCTGCCCGTTGGCGCTGTAGTAGCCTGCCACCACCGTGGCCGCGCACAGCAGCCAGAAGCTCCCCATGAACACCGCCAGCGCACCCAGCAGGGCCGAACCCAGCGCCACGGCCAGGCCGATCTGGAACGACACCTGCCGCCCCCAGCGCTGCTGCGTGCGCGCCACCAGCCCCGTGGCCAGCGCCCCGCCCACCACGTAGCCCATCACGGGCAGGGTGGCCATCCAGCCGTAGGGCGCCAACTGCAGGCCCACCAGGCCGTTGATGGCGATGAAAACCACGTTGTTGGTCAAAAAAAGCCCCTGGCACAGGGCCAGCAGCCAGAGGTTGCGGTTCATGGAAGGGGCGTGCGGGAGGGAGGAAAGGGCGGAAGGGGCCATTGTCCCGCAGGAAACAGGGCGGCGGCTGCGCCCTGGGCGACGTTGACCTATATCATGCCCCTATTGGCATAACGGGCGTAAGGTGCGGGTTTTTGCGGAGGCGCCCTCCGGCGCCCGCGTTCGAGCCCCCCGATCGCATGCCAACCCAAACCCTCACTGCCCCTGACGCCGCCACCGAGGCCGCGCCCCCCCCGTTCGAGCTTGTCTGCCCCTCCGGCAGCCTGCCCGCGCTCAAATCGGCCATCGACAACGGCGCCAGCTGCGTCTACCTGGGCCTGCGCGACGCGACCAATGCGCGCAACTTTGCCGGGCTCAACTTCGACGAAGCGGCCATTGCCAACGGCATCCAATACGCCCACAACCGGGGGCGCAAGGTGTTCATGGCGCTCAACACCTACCCCCAGGCGGCCAACCCCGCGCCCTGGCGCTCGGCCATGGACAAAGCGGTGGATCTGGGCGTGGACGCCGTCATCCTGGCCGACCCCGGCCTCATGCAATACGGCGCGCAGCACCACCCCAAGCTGCGCCTGCACCTGTCGGTGCAGGGCTCGGCCACCAACTACGACGCCATCAACTTCTACCGCGAACAGTTCGGCATCGTGCGCGCCGTGCTGCCGCGCGTGCTCTCCATCGAGCAGGTGCAGCGCGTGATCGACGCCACGCCGGTGGAGATCGAGGTGTTCGGCTTCGGCAGCCTGTGCGTCATGGTCGAGGGGCGCTGCGCGCTCTCGTCCTACGTGACGGGCGAATCGCCCAACACCCACGGCGTGTGCTCGCCCGCCAAATCCGTGCGCTGGCAGGAAACGCCCCAGGGGCTCGAATCGCGCCTGGGCGGCGTGCTGATCGATCGTTACGCCCCCGGCGAAAACGCCGGCTACCCCACGCTGTGCAAGGGCCGCTTTGACGTGGGCGATGACGAAAACTACTACGCCATCGAGGAGCCCACCAGCCTCAACACGCTGGAACTGCTGCCCAAGCTCATGAAAATGGGCGTGCGCGCCGTCAAGATCGAAGGCCGCCAGCGCAGCCCCGCCTACGTGGCCCAGGTCACCAAAGTCTGGCGCGAAGCCATCGACAGCGCCCAGGCCGACAGCCTGCGCTACGCCCCGAAAACCGCCTGGATGGCCAGCCTCGACCAGGTGGCCGAAGGCCAGCAGCACACCCTGGGCGCCTACCACCGCCCCTGGAAATGACGA
>CAZRFF010000280.1:0-2515 GCA_964599265.1 uncultured Simplicispira sp.
AGGCCAGCACCTTCAGCGGCGGCCTTCGGCCATGTCGAGGAACAGGCCGTGGTTCTGCCCGCGCAGCACGTGCACGCGAAAGCGCGCGCCGTTTTCCGTGACGGTGTGCGGCTCGCACGCTGCCGGCCATCAGGCACGTGTCGGTGGCGGGCGCAAAACTGGTGAGAACGAACACGGGCGGGTAGGCGTCCAGCACCCACTGCTCGCAGCCGGGATACAGCCCGCCCCGGCCATGGAAGATGCGCCGGGCCTCCGTGGACAGGGGCATGGCGGCGATGGCGTCGAGCAGGGCTTGCATGGAAGGGGTTGAAAAGATAAAGCGCTTTCAGCTCTCATTTTAGGAGCATCTTCAGCCGCAAACCTTCCGCCGCACCACCTTGCCCGCAGGGTTGCCCTACATTAGCAGGCCGACACTACTGTTGAAAGGACACCCGCCATGCTCTCCATCCTCGGAACCATCATCGTCGGCTTTATCGTCGGGCTGATCGCCCGCGCCGTGAAGCCGGGCGACGACAAGCTCGGCTGGATCATGACCACCGTGCTGGGGGTGGCGGGCTCGCTGGTCGCCACCTATGCGGGCAACGCCATGGGCTGGTACGCGGCGGGCGAGCCTGCGGGCTGGATCGCCTCGGTCGTGGGCGCCGTGGTGCTGCTGGTGATCTACGGGTTGATCAAGAAAAAAGCATGATCAAAAGTGGATCTGGCGCTTGCTGGACAAGCGCTAGCAGCTACTCAATCAATAGCGGCCTTGCGCCGCAATCCACTCGCGCCACTGCGCCGGGCGCAGGCGATAGCGGGCCAGCACGCCATCGTGCAGGCGGCGCAGTTCATCCAGGATGAGGGCCTGTACGGCGGCGCGCTCGGGCTCGGGCACATCCTTGGGCATGTTGGCGGCCACGGCGCGCTCCACCAGGCCCACAGCGTCGGCGCCGGGCTGGGTGACGACAGCATGCACCGTGTCCTTGATGAGCTGGCGCCAGCCCAGGCGCAGCGGGTCGGGCTCGGCCAGGGTCTGGCGGATGGCGACGTATTCCGCCGTGCTGCGCTCGTAGGCCCACACCAGCAGGTCGCGCAGCAGCTCCACGCGGCCCATTTCATACACGCCCAGCATGGCGCGGGCGTACAGCTCGGGCGGTACGTCCACGAAGGTCAGCGGGCATAGGTTGGCGCAAAACAGCGGCAGGTTGGCCGCTAGGCGCGAGGTGCGCTTGTTGATGTCGGCAAAGGGCTGCAGGTAGGGGATGTGCACCATCATGAAGAACGCCTGCTCGAACGGGTCGGCAATGGCATTGGCCTTGTCGATGAGCACATCAATCAACTCATCGAGCACCTGCGGCGCATCGAGCGGGCGGAACACGCTCTGGCCGATGCCCACGGCGTGCTGGCGCGCCCTGCCCTCATCGGCGGGGTTGGGCAGCAGGTTCTCGGCCAGGGTGGCGTGCAGGTTCATCAGCAGGTAGCGGCTGAAGGGCGGGCCGGGCTGCGCGGCGGCATCCACCAGCAGCTCGATGGCGGCTTTGTGGTTCAAGATCATCTGCGTCTCGGCCCGCGCCTTGCCGTCGGCTGCCGTGCCGTGGCGGATCAGCGCGCGCGTGTCCAGGCGCGAGTAGGTGTTGCCCTCCAGGTGGCTCGACGCCCAGGAGAGGTCGATCAGCAGCCGGTCGAGGATGGCGCGGCTGTAGGTGCCCGCCGGGGCCTGCGCGTCGGGCGTGCGGCCCATGGCGTGGAGCTGGCGGCGGATGGGCTCGGGCAGGTAGAAAGTGTGGCCGGGCACGTAGCCGTCGATCCAGTCGCGCTGGTAGCCCACGGGGGCGCGGGCGGTGAGCGGCTGGCTGACGTAGGCCCAGACCTCGCGGCCCTCGGGCGAGAGGGCCAGGCCGGTGGGGAGGTCGTCCAGGTTCCACGCAGGCGGCGGGCCGGGTTCGCGCACTTGGTGGATGGCGGGGGGCAAAGGCGGTAGATAGGGCGGCGGCCGCCACGGGGGTGCCACGGCCACGTAACGCCGCCCACGCCCCTCGCCCACCGCGCGGGCCTGCCCGGCCTGCACGCATTGCGCCAGCCAGCGCTGGGCGGTGCGGCGGGGGATGTTGGTTAATTGCGCCAGCAATTGCGCCACGGATGCGCCTTGCGGGCCGTGCAATCGCAAGGCTTTCAGCAAGGTATCAGAGGTGTCATGGGCAAAACCCGGCATGAAGGTGGCGCAATTAGCAAGATCAAGTGGCGCAATTTTATACCAACATGGCGCAATTCATCCATGCGCCATGCAGAACGCGGCAAGATCCAATACCGTTCAAATAAGCGATGACTGGTTTCTGTGGGAGCGGCTTCAGCCGCGAAAGACAGGGCGTGAAACCCATCATTCGATAGTCCGCCCTGAACAATTCGGTTTTCAGCCGCAGGCAGGCTGGTTCTCGACCGGAACGGCGATCAACGCGGCGATGACCGTCTGCATAGACAGCCCGAAGCGGGCGCAACAAAGCCGCAGCGCGGCCAGGATCAGGCGCAGGTTGTGCCC
>CAZRFF010000281.1:0-2486 GCA_964599265.1 uncultured Simplicispira sp.
TGGGCCTGCTGCAGCATGGTGCGCAAGCGCGCCAGGTGGCGCGGACTGATGATGGAGGCGTAGTCCGGGTTGCCCACAATGCGCGGGAACAACTTGGCCACAGCCGCGCGCATGGCTTCGGTAAAGGCGGCCTCGCGCCCTCGGGGCAGGAGCACATAGTCGGGCGCAATGCAGGTCTGCCCGGCGTTGAGCAGCTTGCCGTGGGCGATCTTGATGGCAGCGTCTTGCAGGTCGCAGCCGGCATCCACGATGCAGGGCGACTTGCCCCCCAGCTCCAGCGTGGTGGGCGTGAGGTTGGCCGCCGCCGTTTGCGCCACTTTGCGCCCCACGGCGGTGGAGCCGGTGAACACCAGGTGGTCAAAAGGCAACGCACAAAAAGCGCTGGCCACGGCCGCATCGCCCTGCACCACGCACACCTCGTCGGGGGTAAAAAACTGCGCCACCAACTGCGCCAGCTGGGCCGAGGTGTGGGGCGTGAGTTCGCTGGGCTTGATCATCACGCGGTTGCCCGCGGCCAGCGCCGTGATGGCTGGCGCCAGGGCCAGCTGCACGGGGTAGTTCCAGGGCGATACCACGCCCACCACGCCCAGGGGTTGGCGCTGGACCATGGCGCTGGCAGGCTGCAGGTAAATGGGGGTGCTGACTTTCTGCGGCTTCATCCAGCGCGCCAGGTGGCGCAGGGTGTGGCCGATGAGGGTGCGCAGCACGAACATGTCGGCCACTTCGGTCAGGCGCTGCGAACGCACCCCAAAGTCCGCCTGCACGGCAGCGGCCAGGGTGGGGCCATGCTCGTCCAGGAGCTTGCGCATGCGCAAGAGGCGCTCGCGGCGCAGCAGCAAGGGCACATCCACCTGGGCGCGGCTGGCCTGGTACTGTGCGTCGAACAGGGATTGAAGGTCGGCGTGGTTCATGGGCGCATCATAGGGGTGAGGGCCAGCGGGTGCCCATACGGGAATAGAGGGTGCTGTCTACCCGTTGCGTGTTTCGCGCGGCTGCACGTCCGTCACGTCTTCGGCGCCCGGCAAAGGGCGCAGGTGCGCGGGCCGTTCGTCCTGCGGCGGCTGCGCACCGTGGCCCGGCTGCCAGCGCCCGCTGCGGCGGTACACCTGGCTCCAGCCCGCCCGTGGATCCACACGCAGCACCCAGGGCGCCACGGGCCGCCCCGTCATCCGCGCCCACAGGGCACGCAAAGCCCACAGCAGCGCCAGCACCAGCGCGGCCGCCAGCAGGCTGAGGAAAAAAAGCACCCCTGCTGCAATCAAAAACAGGCGCAGCAGACCGCGCAAAAAAGCCGTCACCACATCGTTCAAAGCCAATCCTTTACTTGCAAAGATTCAAGCAAAAAGAGCCTCTAACGCCCGATAAACAAGCGCAAGAAGCTCTTATTTTTGCAGCGCATCAACCCGCTGCAACCAGGCTGAAGCTGAATACCCCTGGGGCCTGCACCGGGTCCACACCCACCGCAATGCGGCTCTTGGGCGGAAAGCGCCCCTCCAGCAGCAGCTTGGAGAGCGGGTTCTCGATGCGCTGCTGGATGGCGCGCTTGAGCGGGCGGGCGCCAAACACCGGATCGAACCCGACCTTGGCCAGCTCGGCCAGTGCCGCATCGGACACTTCCAGCGCCAGATCCAACTTGGCGAGCCGTGCTTGCAGTGCATGCAACTGGATCCGCGCAATGGAAGCGATGTGCTGCGCATCCAGGCCGTGGAAGACCACCGTCTCGTCAATGCGGTTCAGGAACTCGGGGCGGAAGTGGTTTTTCAGCTCGCCCCACACGGCATCTTTCACATCGTCGTAGTCCTGGCCCACCATGGCCTGGATGAGGTGCGAACCGATGTTGCTGGTCATCACGATCACGGTGTTCTTGAAGTCCACCGTGCGGCCCTGGCCGTCGGTCAGGCGGCCATCGTCCAGCACCTGCAGGAGCACGTTGAACACGTCGGGGTGGGCCTTTTCCACCTCGTCAAGCAGCAGCACGCTGTAGGGCTTGCGGCGCACGGCTTCGGTCAGGTAGCCGCCTTCGTCGTAGCCCACATAGCCGGGGGGCGCACCGATGAGGCGGGCCACGGAATGCTTTTCCATAAACTCGCTCATGTCCACGCGGATGAGGTGGTCTTCGCTGTCGAACAAAAAGCCCGCCAGCGCCTTGCACAGCTCGGTCTTGCCCACGCCCGTGGGGCCCAGGAACAGGAACGAGCCCGTGGGCCGGTTGGGATCCGACAGGCCCGAGCGCGAACGGCGGATGGCGTTGGCCACAGCGCCAATGGCCTCGTCCTGGCCCACCACACGCTCGTGCAGCTTGTCTTCCATCTGCAGGAGCTTGTCTTTTTCGCCCTGCATCATCTTGGCCACCGGAATGCCCGTGGCGCGGCTCACCACCTCGGCGATTTCTTCGGCGCCCACCTGGGTGCGCACCAGCTTGTTGCCGCTGGCGCCTTCGCCTTGTGCTTCTTTGGCCTGGGCTTCGTGCAAGCGCTTTTCCAGCT
>CAZRFF010000282.1:0-2472 GCA_964599265.1 uncultured Simplicispira sp.
GGAGCTGGTCGAGCGCGGCCATATCTACATCGCCCAGCCGCCGCTGTACAAGGTGAAAAACGGCAAGGAAGAGCTGTACCTGAAGGACGGCCCGGCGCTGGACCAGTACCTGCTGCGCATCGCCCTGAAAGACGCGCGCGTGCTCACCGGCGGCGCCCAGCCGCAAACCATTGACGGCGAGCAGCTTGCCGAGCTGGCGCGCAAGCACCAGGCGGCCGAAGCCATCATCGAACGCCTGTCGGCCTATATGGACCTGGAAGCCCTGCGCGCCATTGCTGACGGCGTTGCCGTGCACCTGGACAGCGTGGCGCAGGCCCAGGCCAGCGCCAGCGCCATGCAGGCCAAGCTGGCCGAGCTCAACCCCAACGGCGTGCCGCCCGAGGTGGTGGGCGAGTTCGACCCGCGCAGCGACAAGCCGATTTTGCGCATCAGCCGCCAGCACCACGGCAACACCAAGAGCAGCATCCTGACGCAAGACTTCGTCGCCGGCGACGACTACGCCGCCCTGGCCACCGCCGCCCAGGCCTTCCACGGCCTGCTGGGCGAAGGTGCACGCGCCCAGCGCGGCGAAGGCGAGAAGGCCAAGGAAGAAAAAGTGGCCGACTTCCGCTCGGCCATGGCCTGGCTGATCTCTGAGGCCGAGCGCACCACCAGCCGCCAGCGCTACAAGGGCCTGGGCGAAATGAACCCCGAGCAGCTGTGGGAAACCACCATGGACCCCGCCGTGCGCCGCCTCTTGCGCGTGCAGATCGACGACGCCATCGAAGCCGACCGCGTGTTCACCATGCTCATGGGCGACGAGGTCGAGCCCCGGCGCGACTTTATCGAGACGAATGCGCTGCGGGCGGGGAATATTGACGTTTGAGTTTGTAGGCGCACAGTTCAAAGGAGGTTTGGCTCGCAACGCAGATCGACCATCTCGCGCCGAAAAATGAACCGTCACGTTTTTTTACTTCAGCGACCCCGAAAACCTTGCACAACGGGCGGCGTATGGCTGTGAGGGGACACACGCCGCGCACCGCTGGCACAGCGCGTACATTGCACCCCATGACCCCGCCCGCCACCCCCCTGGCCCAAGCCCTGCAGCAATTTGCCGATGCACGCCACTGGGGCCCGTTCCACTCGCCCAAAAACCTGGCCTCGGCCCTGACCGCTGAGGCTGGGGAACTGCTGGAACACTTCCAGTGGCTGACCGAAGACCAAAGCCGCCAGCTGGCCCCCGCGCACAAGCAGGCCGTGGCCTACGAAATGGCCGTTGTGCTGCTGTACCTGGTGCAGCTGGCAACGGTGCTGGACGTGGATTTGCTGCAAGCAGCCGAGGACAAGATGCAGCTCAACGCGCAGAAATACCCGGCGCCAGCGCCTCTAACAGCGGGTTAAGCCCCTCTGCCGACACCCCCTCCAGCAAGGCTTGCGCATCAAGCACCAGCCAAGGTGGTTGGTCCAGCGCACCGGGCCATGCCAGGGCCCGCAGACCCCGCAATTGGCAACGTACCGCCATGAGCGGCGGCAAAGGGTGGATGTTCACCGCCTGCAACAGCGCCAATTCCACCGGGGCAGCCACCGACAGCGCCACCACCGCACCGCCCTTCGGCGCCTGCACGCTCAGGTATTGCCGTGGCCCAGTTGGTGCCGCCGCCTCGCCCAGCAGGGCCTCGATGGCCGCAGTGGTGCGGCCCACCCCATCGCTGCTGGCGCCGCGCACATGGCGCGCCTCGATGGCCACCGTCCAGCCACCGCAGCGGAAACACACCACGCCCAGGGTCGGGCCCTCACCCTCCAGGGCAGACTGCACTGCGCCGCTCATCCCAAACCGGCGGCGTAGTCTGTGAACAGGCGATCGAGTTCGAGCACCGCCACGGGCTGGTCATGAAACGACACCACCCCCAGCACCAAAGGCCGCAGGTGCTCTGCCACGGTGGCAGGGGGAGGCTGGATGGTGCTTTGCGCCAAGTCCACCACATCGATGACGCGATCGACACGGATGCCGCTTTGGATGCCGCCGCCACGCCCCAGCAAAATGGCACTGCCCTGCACGTCCGCAGCCGGTGGCAGGCGCAGGATTTCGTTCAGGCGAATGACCGATTCGATGTCGCCACGCACGTTGATCACGCCTTCGAGCGAGGGCGGGCAACCCGGCACAAAATGCACCACCGCATCGGCCAGAATCTCACGGATGCAACTGCCGTGGAAGGCAAACCACGCATCTCCCAGTGCGAAGATGACCAGCTTGACCAGGGGTTCGTCCACGTCCACCACCTCGCGGCGCGCCCCATGGTGCTGGCTCAGGATGTGATCGAGGGTGGGTTCGTTCATCACGGCTCCTTCACTGCCCATCGGTCACCACACAATTGCGCCCCCGGCGCTTGGCTTCGTACAAAAGGCGGTCTGCCGCCTCGCGCAAACGCTCGTAGTTGGGGTGGTGCTCAGACGTTGCCACACCGGCACTGAAGCTGCAGCGGAACTCCTTGT
>CAZRFF010000283.1:0-2448 GCA_964599265.1 uncultured Simplicispira sp.
CCTCGCCGGCAAGAAACTGCTCATCACGGGCGTGCTGTCCAACCGCTCCATCGCCTACGGCATTGCCCGCGCCTGCCACAGCCAAGGCGCCGAGCTGGCGTTCAGCTACGTGGGCGAGCGCTTCAAAGACCGCATCACCGAGTTTGCCGCCGAGTTTGGCTCCAAGCTGGTGTTTGATTGCGACGTGGCCGACGACGCGCAAATCGAAAAAATGTTCACCGGCCTGGGCGCCGCCTGGGGCAAGTTTGACGGCTTCGTGCACAGCATCAGCTTTGCGCCGCGCGAGGCGATTGCGGGCAACTTCCTCGATGGCCTGTCGCGCGAATCCTTCCAGATCGCGCACGACATCAGCGCCTACAGCTTTCCGGCCATGGCCAAGGCCGCCCTGCCCTACCTGAACGACAAGTCGGCCCTGCTCACGCTTTCGTACCTGGGCGCGTTGCGCAGCATTCCCAACTACAACACCATGGGCCTGGCCAAAGCCAGCCTGGAAGCTTCCGTGCGTTACCTGGCCGAGGCCGTGGGCCGCACGGCGGACGGCCGCGCCATCCGCGCCAACGGCATCAGTGCCGGCCCCATCAAGACCCTGGCCGCCAGCGGCATCAAAGATTTTGGCAAGCTGCTGGGCCGCGTGGCCGACGCCGCGCCGCTACGCCGCAACGTGACCATCGAGGACGTGGGCAATGTGGCTGCGTTTTTGCTCTCGGACTTGGCCAGCGGCGTGACGGCCGAGATCACCTATGTGGACGGCGGCTTTAGCCAGACGGCGGGGCTGTCGGCCGATCAGGTGTAAACCGGGCGCCCGCCAGAATCCAATAGCAGATTTACGCCGCCACGCAATCGGCGTAAAACCGCACGGTGCCGGACTCATCCTCGATCTCCACCAGGCCGTGGATGTCCGTCTCAAACCCCGGGCACAGTTTGGCGAATTCGCGGGCGAACTTGAGGTAGTCCACGATTTTCTTGTTGAACACTTCGCCAGGAATGAGCAGCGGAATGCCCGGCGGGTAAGGCGTAATCAGGCTGGTGGTGATGCGGCCTTCGAGCTGGTCGATCTCCACGCGCTCGGTCTGGCGGTGGGCGATGTGGGCGTAGGCGTCGCTGGGCTTCATGGCGGGCGTGAGGTCCGAGAGGTACATCTCGGTCGTCAGGCGCGCAATGTCGTACTTGGCGTAGAGCTGGTGCACGTGCTGGCACAGGTCGCGCAGGCCCATTTTTTCGTAGCGCTTGTGCTGCTGGCAGAACTCCGGAAGGATGCGCCACATGGGCTGGTTCTTCTCGTAGTCGTCCTTGAACTGCTGCAAAGCGGTCAGCAAGGTGTTCCAACGGCCCTTGGTGATGCCGATGGTGAACATGATGAAGAAGCTGTAGAGGCCCGTCTTTTCGACCACCACGCCATGCTCGGCCAGGAACTTGGTGACGATGGACGCCGGGATGCCCGTGGGGTCGAACTTGCCATCGAGGTTCAGGCCCGGCGTGACGATGGTGGACTTGATGGGGTCCAGCATGTTGAAGCCGTCGGCCAGGTCGCCAAAGCCATGCCACTTGGCCGACTGGGCCGCACCATTCTTCTTGCCCTTGTTGCGGAACACCCAGTTCTCGGCCGTGCCCACGCCTTCGTCCACCAGCGCCTGCGGGCCCCAGACCTTGAACCACCAGTCGTCTTTGCCAAACTCTTCTTCCACCTGACGCATGGCGCGGCGAAAGTCCAGGGCCTCCAGCAGGCTTTCTTCCACCAGCGCGGTGCCGCCGGGCGGCTCCATCATGGCGGCGGCCACGTCGCAGCTGGCAATGATGCTGTACTGCGGGCTGGTGGAGGTGTGCATCAGATACGCCTCGTTGAAGAGGTGCGGATCGAGCTTGGTGGTTTGCGAGTCCTGCACCAGCACGTGGCTGGCCTGGCTGATACCGGCCAGCAGCTTGTGGATGGACTGCGTGGCGTAGACCACCGAATGCTGCGGGCGCGCGCGCTTTTTGCCCATGGCATGGTAGGTGCCGTAGAACGGGTGGAAGGCGGCGTGCGGCAGCCAGGCTTCGTCAAAGTGCAGGTTGTCCACGTAGCCGTCGAGCATGCCCTTGATGGTCTCGGTGTTGTAGAGCACGCCGTCGTAGGTGGACTGGGTGAGCGTGAGCACGCGCGGCTTGACCTTTTTGGCGTCCACCCCCTTGAGGAGCGGGTTGGCCGCAATCTTGCCGCGGATGGTGGCGGGCTCGAATTCGCTCTGCGGAATGGGGCCGATGATGCCGAAGTGGTTGCGCGTGGGCTTCAAGAACACGGGGATGGCCCCGGTCATGATGATGCTGTGCAGGATGGACTTGTGGCAGTTGCGGTCCACCACCACCACGTCGCCCGGCGCCACCGTGTGGTGCCAGACGATCTTGTTGCTCGTGGAGGTGCCGTTGGTGACGAAGAAGCAGTGGTCGGCGTTGAAGATGCGCGCCGCGTTG
>CAZRFF010000284.1:0-2425 GCA_964599265.1 uncultured Simplicispira sp.
GGGCGTGCGGATGTCGGTCTGGGTGCTGGCGTGCAGTTGGATGGGCGGCAGGTCCAGCTCCAGCAGCCCCATGTCCTGGATGATGAGCGCGTCGGCACCGGCGTTGTACACCTGCCAGGCCATCTGGCGTGCGCCCTCCAGCTCATCGTCCCGCAAAATGGTATTGAGCGTGATGAACACCCGGCTGTGGAAGCGGTGCGCGTGCGCAATGAGGCGCTCCAGGTCGCGGATGCCGTTGCCCGCCCCGGTACGTGCGCCAAAGGCCGGGCCGCCGATGTAGACGGCATCGGCGCCGTGGTTGACGGCCTCGATGCCGATATCGGCGTCGCGGGCGGGGGATAAAAGCTCGATCTGGTGGGGCAGCAAAGACATGGCGCGATTATCCCGCGCCCCCCTGGAGCATGCTGCTTCGGGGCCTTACTGGGGCGTTGTCTGGCCCATGGCCATGGCCTCGCCCATGCGGATGGGGCGGGCTGGAGCCCAATCCGGCGCAAACGCCAAGGGGCCGGGCGGAAACAGCATCACCACCGTGGAGCCTAGCAAAAACCGCCCCATCTCCTCACCCTGCTGCAAGGTGATAGCCTGCTCGGCGTAATCCCACTGGCGCAAATGGCCGGGGCGGGGCGGGTTCACCATGCCATGCCACACCGTAGCCATGCTGCCCACGATGGTGGCGCCCACCAGCACCATCACGAACGGGCCCTGCGCACCTTCAAACACGCACACCACGCGTTCATTGCGCGCAAACAGGCCGGGCACGCCCCGCGCCGTGGTGGGGTTGACCGAAAACAGCGCACCCGGCACATGCACCATGCGCAGCAGCCGGCCCGCGCAGGGCATGTGGATGCGGTGGTAGTCGCGCGGGCTCAGGTACAGGGTGGCAAAGTGGCCGTCGTTGAAGGCGGCAGCAAGGGTTGCGTCGCCCCCCAGCAAAGCCGTGGCCGAATACTGGTGCCCCTTGGCCTGGAAGATCTGTCCATGCTCAATGGGGCCGAACTGGCTGATCGCACCATCCACCGGGCAAATCCAGTCGGCCTGTGCCAAAGGCCTGGCCCCGGCGCGCAAGGGGCGGGTGAAAAAATCGTTGAAACTGGCGTAGCTGGCCGGGTCGGGGTTGGCGGCCTCGGCCATGTTCACGCCGTAGCGCGCCACAAAACGGCGCACCATGGCCGTCGTGAGCGCACCGGCGCGTGCCGAAGCCAAGCGCCCGGCAGCGGCGGTCAGGGCCTGTTTGGGCAGCAGGTATTGCGGCAAAACGGCAAGGCGGTCAAACAAGGGCGGCTCACAAACTGGGAATGAAAGAAGCGCGCCATTCTATAGACCAATGCGCCGGGGCGCACATCGCGGTACAATCGCGGGCTCCAGACAGTGCATTGCCTGTCTTTACGGCAGCTGCCTTTCCCGGTTTTTCGTTCTCAAAAACCGTCCCGGGCCCAGCGTACCCCACAGATTGCAATGCTTCTGCCACCCGGCCTGGCAGGCCCGGAGTGCTTTGCTGTGGATATCCAACGCAAAACGCGGGTGCTGCCCCCAGAACAAAGATTCATACAAAGATTGAAACCATGGCTAAAGAAGAACTCATCGAAATGCAAGGCAGCGTGACTGAAGTGCTGCCCGACTCGCGCTTTCGCGTGACGCTGGAAAACGGCCACCAGTTGATCGCCTACACCGGCGGCAAGATGCGTAAACACCACATCCGCATCCTGGCAGGCGACAAGGTGTCGCTGGAGCTCTCGCCCTACGACCTGAGCAAGGGCCGCATCACGTTCCGCCACCTGGCTGGCCGCGGCCCAGGCCCGGCTCCGGCCCCCGGCGCACGTCGTTGAAGCGATCACCCCTCAAAACCAGAAAATATCTGGTACTTGAGCTAAAATCGTCGGTTTTGTCGGGTTAGAATTCCCGCAGTCGGAGCGTAGCGCAGCCTGGTAGCGCATCTGCTTTGGGAGCAGAGGGTCGCGAGTTCGAATCCCGCCGCTCCGACCAATGTACGTAAGGGCTCCTAGCTATCAAGTTAGGAGCCCTTTTCGCTTTCTGTTAGACAGGTGTCTAACGGCATGTGCTTTCCAAGCATGGCGGGCCGAGTGGGCAAGCTACTCAACTATGCGTTATCCTGCACTCGCCAGCGCATGTACAACACCACGGAAGATGAAATCCTTAGCCTGCTGGGCCACTGGCAGCGCATCGAATGGCACCATGCAAGGGTGCTGTTTCAGTTCCGGGTTTTTCTCTGGGCCGTACACCCATCCTTCGGCAACCTTCTGCGCCATCCAGCTTTCGTGGCTAGTAGCGGCGCTGGCTTCTGGGTTGTTGGTGTGCAGCTTCACGCCAAGCATGGCGCTGTCCCGCTGCCACTGTGGAGCATCCTCCCATGCGGGCTGGCTGTTGTCGCCAAGTGCTTGGCAATATGCGCGGTTCACTTCGTGGC
>CAZRFF010000285.1:0-2401 GCA_964599265.1 uncultured Simplicispira sp.
GAGATGCTGCGCACCGGAGAAATCGACTGCGCCATCCTGGCCGAGCCCTTTCCCGACACGGGCCTGGCCATTGCCCCCCTGTACGACGAGCCCTTCATGGCCGCCGTGCCCAGCATCCACCCGTTGGCCGAAAAAGACAGCGTTTCGGCGCAAGACCTCAAGAGCGAAAACATGCTGCTGCTGGGCGCGGGGCACTGCTTTCGTGACCATGTGCTGGAAGTCTGCCCCGAATTCGCCCGCTACGCGACCAACGCCGAAGGCATACGCAAAACCTTCGAGGGCTCGTCGCTGGAGACCATCAAGCACATGGTCGCCGCCGGCATGGGCGTGACGCTGGTGCCGCGCCTGGCCGTGCCGCGCGATGCTTTCCAAAACCTCAAGCGCCGACGCAAAAGCGACGAGCCGCACATCTGCTACCTGCCCATCCGCGAGGCCGATGGCAGCGCCCCGCCCACACGCCGTGTGGTGCTGGCCTGGCGGCGCAGCTTTACCCGTTACGAGGCCATCGCCGCCCTGCGCAACGCCATCTACGCCTGCGATCTGCCCGGAACCACGCGCCTGAGCTGAAAGCCTGCGGTCGACCGAGAGGCTATGCCAGGCATTGGCAGAAACATGGCCCTAACGGCGGATGGGTGCTGTACATGCGCTACAGTGGTTTCATCACCATGCACTGAAAGGAGAACCCCATGGCCAAGGCCGCAAAAACCAGCAAGGCAACAGCCCCTGCCATCCACATCGGCATCAGCGACAAAGACCGCGCCGCCATCGCCCAGGGCCTCTCGCGCCTGCTGGCCGATACCTACACCCTGTACCTGACCACGCACAACTTCCACTGGAACGTGACGGGGCCCATGTTCAACACCCTGCACGCCATGTTCATGGGGCAGTACACCGAGCTGTGGAACGCCGTCGATCCCATCGCCGAGCGCATCCGCGCCCTGGGCCACGTGGCGCCGGGCTCTTATGCAGAGTTCGGCAAGCTCGCCAGCGTGCCCGACGCCCCGGCCAAACCCCCGAAGGCGCTGGAGATGGTGCGCATACTCGTCGAAGGCCACGAGGCCGTGGCCCGCACCGCGCGCAGCCTGTTCCCCGCCGTGGACAAGGCCAGCGACGAGCCCACCGCCGACCTGCTCACCCAGCGCCTGACGGTGCACGAACAAACCGCGTGGATGCTGCGCTCTCTGCTAGAAGATTAATAGCTGCTCGCGCTTGCTGAAAAAGGGCTTCGGCCCTTTTTTGTTTAAAAATTGAAGTTGCTATGCCCTTGCCCCGCCGCCTTGCCCTCTACCTCAACCTGATCCGCTTCGACCGCCCCGCGGGCTGGCTGGTGCTGGTCTGGCCCACGCTGGTGGCGCTGTGGGTGGCGGCCGGGGGCTTTCCGGGCTGGCATTTGCTAGCGGTGTTCGTGGCCGGCACGGTGCTGATGCGGAGCGCCGGCTGCTGCATCAACGACATTGCCGACCGCGATTTCGACAAACACGTCAAGCGCACCCAGGCGCGGCCCATCACCAGCGGGCAGGTCAGCGTGAAGGAGGCGGCCTTGCTGGGCGCCGCGCTGGCGTTGGTGTCGCTGGGCCTGGTGCTCACCACGCGCTGGGAGGCCGTGGCCTGGTCGGTGCCCGCGGTGGGGTTCACCATCCTCTACCCCTTTACCAAGCGGTTTTTTGCCATGCCCCAGGCGTTTCTGGGCATTGCGTTCAACTTCGGCATCGTCATCGCCTTTGCCGCCGTGCAAGGCCAGGTGCCCGCCACGGCCTGGGTGTTGTGGCTGGCCAACCTGTTTCTGGTGCTGGCCTACGACACCGAATACGCCATGGTGGACCGCGACGACGACCTCAAGATCGGCATGAAAACCTCGGCCATCACGCTGGGGCGTTTCGATGTGCCGGCCGTCATGGCTTTTTTTGCCCTGTGCCTGGCCCTCACGGCCTGGGTGCTGTGGCCGCTGGCGCTGGGCTGGCCGCTGTGGCTGGGTTTGGGCGCGGCGGCGGCGCAGGTGGCGTGGCACTACCGTCTCATCCGCCACCGCACGCGCGAGGGCTGCTTCGTGGCTTTCAGCAAAAGCCACTGGATAGGCGCCACGCTGTTTGCAGGCGTGGCGCTGGGGTTTGCGCTGCGCTGAGTCAAATGCGGCAGGCCGGGGATGGCCGCCGCAAGGAAGGCGGCGTCGTTGGGCTTGGTGCGGCTTTATGCCGCGCTGCCAAATTCATTGCCCAGCTCTTGCGCACGGCGCTCCGCGGCGTGCAGGGCGCGCTCAAAATGCTGGGCCACCTGGTCTGCCTCCATGGATTGGATGGCCGCATAGGTGGTGCCGCCCTTGGACGTGACGCGCTGGCGCAGCACCTCGGGGGGCTCGTCCGAGCGCCGGGCCAGTTCGCTGGCGCCCACAAAAGTACCCACC
>CAZRFF010000286.1:0-2369 GCA_964599265.1 uncultured Simplicispira sp.
GGCGCCAGCCGGTCATGTTGAAGTACTTGCTGAAGCTGTTGATGCTGATGATGTTGTCGTCGATGGCCAGGGCCGTGTGGCCGAAATGTGCTTCGTAAGACAGGCCCAGGTAGATTTCGTCGATCAGCGTGATGCCGCCGCGCTCTTGCACCACGGCGTGGATGCGCGCCAGCTCTTCGGGGGCAATCGACGTGCCCGTGGGGTTGGAGGGCGAGGCCAGCAGCACGCCGCGGGTGCGGTCGTTCCAGGCGGCGCGCACCTTGCCGCTGCTGAGCTGAAAGCGCTCTTCGGCCGTGGTGGGGATGAGCACCGCCCGCCCCTCGGCCGCACTGACAAAGTGGCGATTGCAGGGGTAGCTGGGGTCGGGCATGAGGATTTCATCGTCTGCGTCAATCAGGGCCAGGCAGGCCAGTTGCAGTGCGGCCGAGGCCCCGGCCGTGACCACGATGCGCCGCGCAGGCACTTGCACGCCAAAGCGCTGCTGGTACCAGGCGCTGATGCGCTCGCGCAAGGCCTCCAGGCCCAGGGCATTGGTGTACTGCGTGTGGCCTGCGCGGATGGCGCGTTCGGCCGCTTCTTGCACCAATGGCGGCGCGGTGAAGTCGGGCTCGCCAATGTTCAAAAAGACCATGGGCTCGCGCGTGCCGGCCACCTCGCGCGCCAACTGCTGCGCGGCCTTTGCCACTTCCATCACATAAAAGGGCTCGATGCGCTGGGCGCGGGTGGAGAGCTTCATGGATTGGTTTTTTTGCTGGGGCGTTGGGCGTCTGCGGCGACTTCGGCAGCGCGCAGCTGGGGGGCCAGGCCGCCCAGCACGCCGTTGACGTATTTGTGCCCGTCGGTGCCGCCAAATTCCTTGGCCAGCTCAATGCACTCGTTGAGCACCACGCGCCAGGGCACGTCCAGGCAATGCTGGAATTCGTAAGCGCCTATCCACATGGTGGCGTGTTCGATGGGTGAGATTTCAGCCCAGGGGCGGTCGAGCAGGGGGGTGATCAGGGCGTCGAGTGCATCAGCGCCTTCAATGCAACCGTGCAAAAGCGCGTCGTAGTGCGCTGTGTCGGCTTTGTGAAAGCCCGAGAGGTCGCGGGTGAACAGGTCGATGTCGGTGGCCCCATTGCGGCCCACCAGATGCTGGTAGAGCGCTTGCAGCGCAAATTCGCGTGCGCGGGTGCGGCCCGATTTGCTGGAGGCCTTGCGCGCGCCCGAGCGTGTCAGCCCCACGGTTTTGCCGTTGGCTTTGCCCTGGTCGGGGGAGGAGGAGGGGGTATCGCTCATGACAGATCGTTCAGCAGGTTGGCCATTTCTACGGCCACATGGGCCGCGTCGCGGCCTTTTTCGGTCTGGCGGGCCAGGGCTTGCTCCAGGTTTTCGGTGGTCAAAATGGCGTTGGCCACGGGGATGTGGTAGTCCAGTGCCACGCGCGAAACGCCGGCGCCTGATTCGTTGGCCACCAGCTCAAAGTGGTAGGTTTCGCCACGGATGATGCAGCCCAGGGCGATGAGCGCGTCGTATTCGTCCTGCTCGGCCAGCGCCTGCAGCGCCACGGGCACTTCGAGCGCGCCGGGCACCATTACATGGCGGATGTGCTTTTCTTGCACGCCCAAATCCAGCAACGCGGTTTTGCATGCGGCTGCCAGGGCGTTGGTGATGCTTTCGTTGAAGCGGGCCTGGACGATGGCAATGTGCAGTTTCTTGCCGTCGAGCTTGTCGCCCGTTCCTTTTTCTGCGCCAAACATGGGTGTGTTCCTTATTCCTTGGGGATGTAGCCGGTGATTTCGAGCCCGTAGCCGGCCATGCTGGGCAGGCGCCGGGGCTGGCCCATGAGCTGCATTTTTTGCACGCCGCATTCGCGCAGGATTTGCGCGCCCACGCCGTAGGTGCGCAGATCCATGCGGCCGCGCTCGGGGGCCTGTGCGGCGCGGGCCTTGCCGTCAAACTGCGCCAGCAGCTGCGCGCCCGATTCGCCACAATTGAGCAGCACGGCCACGCCGCGCCCTTGGCTGGCGATGTAGGCCAGGCTGGTGTCCAGGCTCCAGGAGTGCATGGAGCGGTTGACTTCCAGCGCATCGAGCACCGAGAGCGGCTCATGCACGCGCACGGGCACGGTGTCGTCGGTGCCCCATTGGCCCTTGACCAGTGCCAGGTGCACGGCGCCGCTGGGTTTGTCGCAAAAGGCGTGGGCGGTGAATTCACCATAGGTGGTGTCCAGGCTGCGCTGGCCCACTTTTTCGACCAGGGATTCGGTGCGGCTGCGGTGCTCGATGAGGGCGGCAATGGTGCCGATCTTGATGCCATGCTCGGCGGCAAACACCTGCAGGTCGGGCAGGCGCGCCATGGTGCCGTCGTCCTTCATGATCTCGCAGATC
>CAZRFF010000287.1:0-2340 GCA_964599265.1 uncultured Simplicispira sp.
GAGGTTGTCCAGGTTCTCGCGCGCCGCCAGGCTGCTCGCGCCCTTGCTCTCGGGCTCGTCCATCTCGCCGTCGCCGAGGAACGCCCAGACCTTGCGCTGCGCCGTATCGGCAATGCCGCGCGCGTGCAGGTACTTGAGGAAGCGCGCCTGGTAGATCGCCATCATCGGCCCCAGGCCCATGCTGACGGTGGGGAACTGCCAGAAGCCCGGCATCAGCTTGGGGTGCGGGTAGCTCGACAGGCCATGGCCGGCCACCTCCTGGCGGAAGTTCTCCAGCTGATCCTCGCTGATGCGGCCCTCAAGATAGGCGCGGGCGTAGATGCCGGGCGCGCTGTGGCCCTGGAAGTAGATGCAGTCGCCGCCGTGGTCTTCGCTCTCGGCGTGCCAGAAGTGGTTGAAGCCGGCGCCCCACATGCTGGCCAGCGAGGCAAACGAGCCGATGTGTCCGCCCAGGTCGCCGCCGTCGTGCGGGTGCAGGCGGTTGGCGCGCACCACCATGGCCATGGCGTTCCAGCGCATGTAGGCGCGCAGGCGCTTTTCGATGGTGATGTTGCCGGGGCAGCGCGCCTCCTGCTCGGGCTCGATGGTGTTCACGTAGCCGGTGTTGGCCGAGAACGGCAGGTCGATGCTGCTCTGGCGCGCCTGCTCCAGGAGCTGCTCGAGCAAATAGTGCGCGCGCTCGGGGCCTTCTTTCTCGATCACGGCCGAGAGGGCATCCAGCCATTCGCGGGTTTCTTGCTGGTCTGCGTCGTTGGTGTCGGGCGCCCCAGTGGCGGTGGATTGGGGGGTGGTCATGCACGTCTCCTTGGGTGTGGTGATGGCAGGGATGGGCCGTTTTTGAGCTTGTACTCTATTTTCACACATTTTCCCATATTTTCAAATCATGCGATTCAATTTCATTATTTGAAATTTATTGTGCTGTGCAACATATTGGCCGAATCGGCCCCATCCCCTCCCCTACACTTGGGCTATGGCAGAACCTTCCGCGCAGCAGCCCCCCGTCGCCGCTACCCCGCTGGCATCCAGCACGCTCATACAGCGCTGGCGCCAATGGTGGCGCAGCCTCTCGCCCATGCGGCAAGACCGGCTGGCCGCCCTGGCCCCCCTGGCGGCGGTGCTGATGTTCATGGCGGCCATCGTGGCGGCGTTCTGGTACTTGCGGGTGGAAGAAGGCGAGCGCGAGCAAGAAGCCCTTCGGCGCGATCTGGAATACGCCCAGCAGCGCGTACGCCTGCGCCTGCTGGAGCGCCAGGAGCAAATCATGCGCATGGCGCGCGACCTGGGCAACCAGGAAATGGAGCGTGGCCAATTCGTCCAACGCGCCGAAACCCTGGTGAGCCAATACCCCGAGCTGCAAGCCATTACCTGGATCGACGAACGCGGCCGGGTGCGCGCCACGCTGGCCGCCCCCACCATTGCCAGCAGCCAACTGCGCGCCGTGGGCGAGGCCCTGGCCAGCGGCAGCCCCACGGCAGAAATTTTTGGCCTGACCCGCGACCTGCAACAGCCCGTGTACATGCAGCCCGAGGCGGCAGCGCGCGCGCCCATACCGCTGCTGCAGTTGCATGTACCCATCAATGCACAAGGCAAATTCTCTGGCGTGGTGCTGGGGGAGTTCTCCATCGACAGCCTGCTGCGCTACGCCACCCCCACCGAAGTGCTGGCACGCTACGCCGTGACCCTGCTCGATCAGAACCGCCACCTGCTGGCCGGCACCCCCCTGCCGCCGCGTGGCCGTGCGGCGCAGTGGATGCCCTGGGCCGGCAAGGCCAATGAATACGACGTGCCCGTCTCACCCGTGGGCAACGCCCTGGTGCTGCGCGCCCAGGCCTACCGCACCTCGCTGGGGGTGGTGGGCAGCGGGTTCTTTTGGCTGGTGGGCGTGCTCAGCGCCATGACGGCGTGGATGTTGATTGCCACCTGGCGCCACACAAGGCGGCGCATGCAGGCACAGCTGGCGCTGGTGTCCGAAACCAACTTTCGCCGGGCAATGGAAAACTCCGTCCTCACCGGCATGCGCGCGCTGGACATGGAGGGCCGCATCACCTACGTGAACGCCGCCTTTTGCCAGATGACGGGTTGGAATGAGGAAGACCTGGTGGGGCAGCTGCCCCCCTTTCCGTACTGGCCCGAATCCGAGCACGACAACCTGCACGCCAGGCTGCAGGACGAACTCAGCGGCAAGACCGTGCCCGGGGGTTTTCAGGTGCGGGTGCGGCGCAAGAGCGGGGCGCTGTTCGATGCGCGGCTGTATGTTTCGCCCCTGATCGACGCACGGGGCCAGCAGACGGGCTGGATGACGTCCATGACCGACATCACCGAGCCCAACCGCATCCGCGA
>CAZRFF010000288.1:0-2332 GCA_964599265.1 uncultured Simplicispira sp.
AAGGACTTCAACATGCGCTGGGTGGCCAGCATGGTGGCCGACGTGCACCGCATCATGACCCGCGGCGGCATCTTCATGTACCCCTGGGACAAGCGCGAACCCAACAAGCCCGGCAAACTGCGCCTGCTGTACGAGGCCAACCCCATGGGCTGGCTCATCGAACAGGCCGGCGGCGCCGCCACCAACGGCAAACTGCGCATCCTCGACATCCAGCCCACCCAGTTGCACGAGCGCGTGAGCGTGATCCTGGGTTCAAAAAATGAAGTCGAACGGGTGACCAGCTACCATAACGGTATATAATGCTGGGCTTACGCCGGTGTAGCTCAGTCGGTAGAGCAGCTCATTCGTAATGAGAAGGTCGGGTGTTCGATTCATCTCTCCGGCACCAAATGAAAACCCCTGTATCGCAAGGTGCAGGGGTTTTTTGTTTTGCCATGCATGTAGCCAATTTGTAGACTGCACACCCAACCAACCCACGCGACCCCTTCAGGAGACCCCATGCCCGACGTTCTTTATGCCACCCATGGCCCGGTGTGCGTGATTACCCTCAACCGCCCGGCCAAGCGCAATGCCGTGCACCGCCCCATGGCCGAGGCGCTGCGGGCGGCGTTTGAGCGTTTTGAGGGTGACGGTGCACTGCACGTAGCGGTGCTGCAGGGTGCAGGGGGGCATTTTTGTGGCGGGGCTGATTTGAGTGCGGTCAACGACCCGGAGCTGCGCAATGAACTCGACCCCGAGGGCGGCGGCAGCGGCCCCATGGGGCCGACGCGCATGGCGCTGTCCAAACCGCTGGTGGCGGCCATCGACGGGTATGCCGTGGCGGGCGGGCTGGAATTGGCGCTGCTGGCCGACTTGCGCGTGGCTGCTGCCGATGCGACGCTGGGCGTGTTTTGCCGGCGCTGGGGCGTGCCGCTGATTGACGGCGGCACAGTGCGCCTGCCACGGGTGGTGGGCATGGGGCGGGCCTTGGATTTGATCTTGACGGGGCGGGCCGTACCGGCCGATGAGGCACTGGCCATGGGCCTGGTCAACCGCGTGGTGCCGCCGGGCGCGGCGCAGGCCGTGGCGCTGGAGCTGGCCCAGCAAATTGCAGCCTTTCCACAGCAGTGCATGCTGGCCGATCGCGCTTCTTGCTACGCGCAATGGGATTTGCCCTTGCCCGAGGCTTTGCGGCAAGAGGGCCAACGGGGCGTGCCCATGGTGGCAGCCGAAGGCGCGGCCGGTGCAGCGCGCTTTGCCCAAGGGGCGGGCCGCCACGGCCAGGTGGCCTGATACAGATCGGCTGACCAACCTGCCCTGGCCGCCACCCCGCTACAACGTGGGCGGGGGCACCGAATGCAGCAGCACGGGGTTGGCGCCCTGGCTGTCTACGGTCTCGATCTGCACGCCAAAGCCCCACAGGCGCGCCACATGCTTGAGCACTTCGCGCGTGTTGTCGGCCAATGGGCGGCCTTGGTAGGGGGTGTGGCGCAGCGTGAGGCTGCGGTCGCCGCGCAGGTTCACGTTCCAGACCTGGATGTTGGGCTCGCGCGTGCCCAGGTCGTATTGCTGCGACAGCATCTGGCGCAGGTTGCGGTAGCCGTCTTCGTCGTGGATGGCGCTGACCAGCAGCTCTTTTTGGCTGGTGTCGTCGTGCACGGCAAAGAGACGCATTTCACGCATCAAATGCGGGCTCAGGTACTGGCCCACAAAGCTTTCATCCTTGAAGTTGCGCATGGCGTAGTCCAGCGTCGGCAGCCAGGGGCTGCCCGCCATGTCGGGAAACCAGCGGCGGTCTTCTTCGGTGGGGTTCTGGCAGATGCGCTGGATGTCGCGGTACATGGAAAAACCCAGCGCGTAGGGGTTGATGCCGCTGTAGGCGCGGTGCCCCACCGGGGGCTGGTAGATGACGTTGGTGTGCGAACCCAGCCATTCAAGCATGACGCCATCGGTGAGCCAGCCATCGTCATACAGCTGGTTGAGCAGGCTGTAGTGCCAGAAGGTGGCCCAGCCTTCGTTCATGACCTGGGTCTGGCGCTGGGGGTAGAAGTACTGCGCCACCTTGCGCACGATGCGCACCACCTCGCGCTGCCAGGGCTCCAGCAGCGGGGCGTGCTTTTCGATGAAGTAGAGGATGTTTTCTTGCGGCTCGGACGGAAAGCGTTCGCTGGTTTGCGCGGCGGCATCTTTGCCGGGGCGCGTGGGCAGGGTGCGCCACAGCTCGTTGACCTGTTGCTGGGCGTATTGCTCGCGCTGTTCGCGTTCCAGGCGCTCGCGGGCCAGGGTTTTGCGTGCCGGACGGCGGTAGCGGTCTACCCCAAAATGCGACAGGGCATGGCAGGAGTCAAGCAGT
>CAZRFF010000289.1:0-2327 GCA_964599265.1 uncultured Simplicispira sp.
CATCACGAGGTTGCAAGCCAGCGTCGCGCAGGGTACGGCGCACTGCTGCCATGGAGCGTGCCGTGAGGGGCGCCGTGGCGGTATCAAATGCCTGGCGGCTGACACCCCAATGCACTGCAGCCCCCGCTAAAACGGCGTTGAAAGCAGCCGTATCGGCCACAGTCAACGCCTCTTTGCAGGCCCGCGCGGCACTGCGCGCTGCGGCCTTGTCGGCAGCCGATTCCACCCGCACGCCCAGTTGGCCCAAGGCCCAATCGGCCAGCGCGGTGTCGTAATCGTCGCCGCCC
Organism: uncultured Simplicispira sp.; assembly: GCA_964599265.1. GTDB lineage: Bacteria > Pseudomonadota > Gammaproteobacteria > Burkholderiales > Burkholderiaceae_C > Simplicispira. The sequence goes on from CAZRFF010000289.1 coordinate 288, forward strand.
AGGGCCGAATCGCCGCCCGTGGCCAGCACCTCGAACACGCCCTGGTTGAGCCGCAGGATAGAAATATCAAACGTACCGCCACCCAGGTCGTACACGGCATAGATGCCTTCGCTGGCGTTGTCCAGCCCATAGGCGATGGCGGCGGCCGTGGGCTCGTTGATGAGGCGCAGCAGCTTGATGCCTGCCAGTTGGGCTGCGTCTTTGGTAGCCTGGCGCTGGGCGTCATCAAAGTACGCAGGCACGGTGATGACGGCGCCGTACAGTGCTTCGTTAAAGGTGTCTTCGGCACGCTGGCGCAAGGTGGCCAGAATATCGGCGCTCACCCGCACGGGCGACTGGGTGCCCTGGGCCGTGGCAATACCCACCATGCCGCCCTGCGGGCTTTGCTCCAGGGTGTAGGGCAGCTTGGCGGCGTCGGCAATGTCGGCCAGGCCCCGGCCCATGAGGCGCTTGGCCGAGGCGATGGTGTTGGCCGCATCCACCTGCTGCGCTGCCAATGCTGCATGGCCAATGTGCCTGCCGCCGCCTGGCAGGTAACGCACCACCGAGGGCAGCAAGAGGCGCCCTGTTTCGTCTGGCAGGCATTCGGCCAGGCCATGGCGCACGGCCGCCACGAGCGAATGGGTGGTGCCCAGGTCTATGCCCACGGCAATGCGCCGTTGGTGCGGGGCCTGGAATTGGCCGGGTTCGGAAATTTGCAGCAGCGCCATGAAGAAGGGTTTCGACAATCCAGGGGCAAGGCCTTATTGTCCCAGTTGTTCCAGGCGCCGGTCGATGTCGCGGGCAAAGCGTTCGATGAACATGAGCGAGCGCACCTGCCCCGCCGCGCCCGCGTAGTCTTGCGCGCCATCGATGAGTGCCCCGCAGTGCTGCAAGGCCTGCTGGCGCGCGCTGCGCACTTCGGCATCCAGGGCTTCGACGGCTGCCACGTTGTGGGCATCGTCCAGCGCCTCGCGCCATTGCATTTGCTGCAGCAAGAAGGCCGCTGGCATGGCGGTGTTGTCTTCGGCGCCGATGGGCGCGCCGTGCAGTTCGCACAGATACGCTGCACGCTTGAGCGGGTCTTTCAGGCGCTGGTAGGCCTCGTTGATGCGTACCGACCACTGCATGGCCACGCGCTGCGCCGCAGCGCCATGCTGGGCGTGGCGGTCTGGGTGGGCCTGGCGCTGCAGTCCCTTCCAGCGGGCGTCGATCTCGCTGCGCTCCTGCGCAAAACGCCGGGGCAGATCAAACAGGGCAAAGTCGTCGGACTGCAGGTTCACGAACGCTCACACCCGGAAGCTCTCGCCGCAGCCGCAGCGGTCGCGCTCGTTGGGGTTGCTGAACTTGAAGCCTTCGTTCAGGCCTTCGCGCACAAAATCGAGTTCGGTGCCGTCCATGTAGATCAGGCTTTTGGGGTCGATCAAGAGCTTGACGCCGTGCTGTTCAAACACCTGGTCCTCGGGCGCAGCTTCGTCCACATATTCAAGCGTATAGGCCAGGCCCGAGCAGCCGCTGGTCTTGACGCCCAGCCGCACACCCAACCCTTTGCCTCTGCGCGACAGGTAACGGCTGACATGCCGGGCTGCCGCTTCAGTCATCGTAATCGCCATGGTGGTATTTACGCCGCCGCGGGGCTGGCGTGTTTGTTGCGGTAATCGGAAACAGCGGCCTTGATTGCGTCTTCGGCCAGGATGGAGCAATGGATCTTGACGGGCGGCAGGGCCAGTTCTTCGGCGATCTGGCTGTTTTTGAGCTGCGCCGCCTCGTCCAGCGTTTTGCCCTTGACCCATTCGGTCACGAGCGACGAGGATGCGATGGCCGAGCCGCAGCCGTAGGTTTTGAAGCGCGCATCTTCGATCACGCCGGTGGCGGGGTTGACCTTGATTTGCAGCTTCATCACATCGCCGCAGGCGGGTGCGCCCACCATGCCGGTGCCCACCGAATCGTCGCCCTTGTCAAAAGAGCCGACGTTGCGCGGGTTTTCGTAGTGGTCAATGACCTTGTCGGAATAAGCCATGGTGCAATCCTCCGTGTGCTTTTTTCAGTGTGCGGCCCACT
>CAZRFF010000290.1:0-2322 GCA_964599265.1 uncultured Simplicispira sp.
TTCCCTTGCCCAGGGAAGACACCACACCGCCGGTGACGAAGACGAATTTGGTCATCTCTTTGTTGGTGGTGGGAAATTGTGATTATAAAGTCACCCTCCCGCTGCCTGGCGTCTGCTAAATTGCGGGCCATGAATGCACTTGCTGGCAAACACCTGGTTTTGGGCCTCAGTGGAGGCGTGGCTTGTTACAAAACGGCCGAACTCACGCGCCTCTTGGTCAAGGCGGGCACTACCGTGCAGGTGGTGATGACCGAGGCGGCGCAGCAATTCATCACCCCGGTGACGATGCAGGCGCTTTCGGGGCGGCCGGTCTACACCGACCAGTGGGACGCCCGCGAGGGCAACAACATGCCCCACATCAACCTCTCGCGCGCGGCCGACGCCATCCTCATCGCGCCTTGCAGTGCCGATTTCATCGCCCGCCTGGCACAGGGCCGCAGCGACGAGCTGCTCAGCCTGCTGTGCCTGGCGCGCCCCACGGGCCGTGTGCCGCTCCTGCTGGCCCCTGCCATGAACCGCGAAATGTGGGCGCACCCCGCCACGCAGCGCAATCTGGCGCAGGTGGCGCAGGACGGCGCCCAGGTGCTGGGCGTGGGCTGTGGCGAGCAAGCCTGCGGCGAAATGGGTGACGGCCGCATGCTGGAGCCCGCCGAAATCATGGAGGAATTGGCCGCATTCTTCACGCCCAAACGCCTGGCGGGCCAGCGTGTGCTCATCACTGCGGGGCCTACGTTCGAGGCCATAGACCCCGTGCGCGGCATTACCAATTTGTCGTCGGGCAAGATGGGCTTTGCCATTGCCCGTGCTGCACGCGCGGCCGGGGCCGATGTGACGCTGGTGGCAGGCCCCGTGCACCTACCCACGCCGCGTGGGGTGTGGCGCGTGGACGTGAAATCGGCAGAAAATATGCTCGCAGCGGTTGAACAACAAGCGCCAGAAGCTACTATTTTTGTAGCGACTGCCGCGGTGGCCGATTGGCGGCCCGCGCACAGTGCCGGCCAAAAAATCAAAAAAGACGGCTCGGGCGCGGTACCCGCCCTGGCTTTTGTAGAAAACCCCGACATTCTGGCCCGCGTGGCCGCCTCGGGCCGGGCCCGCGCAGGCCAGCTTTATTGCGTGGGCTTTGCCGCCGAAAGCGAGCATTTGCTGGAGCACGCCAGCGCCAAGCGGGAGCGCAAGGGCGTGCCGCTGCTGGTAGGCAACATCGGCCCGGCCACTTTTGGCCAGGATGACAATGCCCTGCTGCTCATCGACGCGCAAGGCCACCGCGAACTGCCGCGCGCCAGCAAGGCCGAGCTGGCCCGGCAGTTGGTGGAAGAAATCGCCCAGCGCTGCCCGCCACCGGCCCGTGTTTGACCTTCCAGGAGGTGTGCCATGTTCCAGACGCCCCGCACCGACGCAGATACGCCGCCCCATGGCGACTTTGCCAGTTACGTGGAGCGCCTGACGGCCCAGCCGCCGGGGCAGCAAGCCCCAGGGCGCACCCAGCCGCACAGCGAACACACACGCCTGGCCCCTGGCGCCGTGCCCGGCAAGGTGGCCCTGCCAGGGGGCGGGCAAGGGCCTGCAGGGGTGGACATCGAAGCATTGGCCCAGAAACTTGCACTGGGTGTGCGTGTGCTGCGTGGCGTGCTGCTGCTGGCCTTTGTCCTTGGGCTTTTTTCGCTGTGGCGCGGCAATTGGGGGGCGGTGTCTTTCCTGATCCCCGTGGCCATCGTCGGGTGGTTGCTGGGTAAGGCGCGCTTGAGCGATGAAACCAAAGCCAAAATGCAGGCGGCATCCCGGCGTGCGGCCGCGATAGCACCCACGCCACCTTCCAAAAAACCAACCCAGGAAATCAACCCCGGTGAATGTAGACGTCAAAATACTCGATCCGCGCATGGCGGGCCAATTGCCCAGCTACGCCACGCCCGGCAGCGCCGGACTGGATCTGCGCGCCTGTCTGGAGGCCCCTTTGCTGCTGGAGCCCAATGCGTGGCAGCTCGTGCCCACGGGTATCGCCATCCACCTGCGTGACCCTGGTTACGCTGCCCTCATCCTGCCGCGATCCGGTTTGGGGCACAAGCATGGCATTGTGCTGGGCAATCTGGTGGGACTGATCGACAGCGATTACCAGGGCCAGCTCATGGTCAGCGCCTGGAACCGCAGCCCCCAGCCTTTCACCATCGAGCCCATGGAGCGCCTGGCGCAAATGGTGATTGTTCCGGTGGTACAAGCCCAGTTCAAAGTGGTGGATGAATTTTTTGTTACCACAGAGCGGGGCGAAGGCGGTTATGGTTCTACCGGTCAACGCTGAAGGGATTGATGTGAACCAACTGTCTT
>CAZRFF010000291.1:0-2225 GCA_964599265.1 uncultured Simplicispira sp.
AATCCTGGCGCTGGTTCATGCTGGCCAGGAGGGCCTGGCTGCTTTGCTGCTGTTCGATGTCCACCCGCGTGCGCAACAACTGGCTGATGCGCGAAACGCGGCGCGAGAGCGCTTCCTGGCGCCTGGCGGCCCAGTCGCAGGTGCCGCGCGCGGGGGTGAGGCGCCGGTCCATGAATTCGCGGATGGTTTGCAGGCCTGCCAGACGCGATTCGCCGATTTCGGCCACGCGCCTGTCCACCAGTTCAAAGTAGGCGCTGCTGGCCGAAAAGCGCGAATGCGTGGCGGCATACTGGCTTTCAATCTGCCCGGCCAGGCGGGTCAGGCGATCAAGCAGCGCAGGTTCGTCGTGGCGGTTGGCCGAGCGGATTGCGCCAGACAATTCGGCCAGTTCCCGCTCGGCCCCGGCCAGCACGCGCGTGGCTTCACGTGCGGCGGGCAACCCCAATAGCGCAGCCATGCGGTAGGTTTCAATCTCTTGCAGGCGCTGCACCAGGCGGCCCAAGCGGCGCGGCGCCATGCTGCCAGCGAGCAGCACCATGCGCGAATACCCGTCGGGGTGGATGGCAAAGTCGGTGTACACCTCGCCATGCCCATCGGCCACGGTGGAGGCCACCAGCGTGTCTTCGTTCAGCACATGGCGCACCAGGGAGCCCGTGCCGAATTCCCGCGTGGGCAGCACCCACAGGTTGAGCCCGCACAGGCACTGGCCTGGCAATGCGGCCAGCCAGTCGTGCGGCACGTTGCTGGCGGCGCCCACGGGTTCGCTCTGGCCGAAACCTTCGGTGTGCAGGGGCACGGTAAAGGTCCAGGTGACGAATTCGGTGTGCATCTCCCAGCGGATGTGCACCGGCCCCAGATCCACGCGCAGGTGGGTGGTGTCGGCATCGGGCGCGGGGCGGTGGTGCTTGCGCAGCAGTTGTGCCAGGTGCGCGCGGCTGGCCTCGCGCGCGGCCGCGTCGGCCCACATGACGATGTGGGTGCTGGACAGGGGCGCCTCCAGGGCCTCTGGCGGGCGGGCATGCACTTCGTTGTGCAGCAGCTCGCGTTCGGGGTGCGCCGCGGGCAGGGGCAGCAAAGGGGTGGGCAGATTCATCGCAAACGGACAATGGTCTTGAACGTATCAATGCGCGGTGGGCGTGGGGGTGGCGGCGATCACCTCGTCCAGCGTGGTCATGCCCTGGGCGGCGCGCAAGGCACCGGCCATGCGCAGCGGGCGCATGCCATCGTGCACGGCCTGGCGGCGCAGCGCGTCGATGGAGGGTTCGGCGGTAATGCCCTGCTTGAGCGCCTCGGTCACCGTGAGCAATTCGTACAGGCCGGAGCGGCCGCGGTAGCCCGTCATGCGGCATTCGATGCAGCCCACGGGTTTGTAGGGCCGAACGCTGCCGCTGAACTTCCAGGGCTTGACGGCATCGGCAAACGTTTCGGCGGTGGATTCGGTGTCGGGCTGGCAGCACTCCTTGCACAGCTTGCGCACCAGGCGCTGGGCCAGCACGCCCAAGAGGGTGGCGCTGATGAGGTAGGCCGGCACACCCAGCTCCAGGAGGCGCGTGATGGCGCTGGGCGCGTCGTTGGTGTGCAGGGTGGAGAACACCAGATGGCCGGTGAGCGCGGCCTGCACGGCCATTTCGGCGGTTTCCAGGTCGCGGATTTCGCCCACCATGATGATGTCCGGATCCTGGCGCATCAGCGCGCGCACGCCCTCGGCAAACGAAAAATCCAGTTGCGGCTGCACCTGCGTCTGGTTGAAGCTGGGCTCGATCATTTCGATGGGGTCTTCCACCGTGCTCACGTTCACCTCTTCGGTGGCCACGCGCTTGAGCGTGGAGTACAGCGTGGTGGTTTTGCCCGAACCCGTGGGGCCGGTGACGAGAATGATGCCGTGCGGGCGCTTGATGAGCGACTCCCAGCGGTTGGCGTCGTGCGTGCCAAAACCCAGGGCGTCGAGGTTTTTGACGGCGGTGTCGGGGTCGAAAATCCGCATCACCATTTTTTCGCCAAAGGCGGTGGGCAGCGTGGCCAGGCGCATTTCGACCTCGTCGCCGCGCTGGTTGCGGGTTTTGATGCGGCCGTCCTGCGGGCGGCGTTTTTCGACCACGTCCATGCGCCCGAGCAGCTTGACGCGCGCCACCATGGCGGCCATCACGCCCAAGGGCATTTGGTAGACGGGGTGCAGCACGCCGTCGATGCGAAAGCGGATCACGCCCTGCTCGCGCCGGGGCTCC
>CAZRFF010000292.1:0-2222 GCA_964599265.1 uncultured Simplicispira sp.
GGACGTGGACACCATCTACAAGGTGCCGCGCATGCTGCACGAGCAGGGGCTCGATGGCCTGATTTGCGACAAGCTGCGCCTGAACACCCCGCCCGCCAACCTGAAACGCTGGGATGCGCTGGTGCACGAATTTGAGCACCCGCAGGGCGAGGTGCGCATCGCCATGGTGGGCAAATACGTCGAACTGTCCGACGCCTACAAATCGGTCAACGAGGCGCTCAAGCACGCCGGTATGCAAAGCCATGTGCGCGTCAAAATCGACCACATCGACTCCGAAACCATCAGCGACACCAATGCCTCCGCGCAACTGGCGGTTTACGACGCCATTTTGGTGCCCGGCGGCTTCGGATCGCGCGGGGTGGAAGGCAAGATTGCCACCGCCCGCTACGCCCGCGAGCACAAGGTGCCTTACCTGGGCATCTGCCTGGGGATGCAGGTGGCCACCATCGAATACGCGCGCCACGTGGCGGGCCTGGCGGGGGCCAACTCCACCGAGTTCGACGCACACACGCCGCACCCGGTGATCGCCCTGATTACCGAGTGGAAGGATGCCGACGGCACGATCAAGACACGCGACGCCAGTTCCGACTTGGGCGGCACCATGCGCCTGGGCGCGCAAAGCTCCGATGTGCAAAAAGGCACCCTGGCGCACAGCATTTACGGCGACGTGGTGACCGAGCGCCACCGCCACCGCTACGAGGCCAACGTGCAATACCTCGACCAGCTGCGCAGCGCAGGTTTGGTGATCTCGGCACTCACGCAGCGCGAGCAATTGACCGAAATCGTCGAATTGCCGCAGGCCGTGCACCCCTGGTACATCGGCGTGCAATTCCACCCCGAGTTCAAATCCACGCCCTGGAGCGGCCACCCGCTGTTCAATGCCTTCGTCAAGGCAGCGGTTGCGCACCACAAGGCCTAAGGCACAGCATGAAACTCTGCGGCTTCGACGTTGGACTGGATCAACGCTTTTTCCTGATTGCCGGCACCTGCTCCATCGAGGGCCTGCCCATGTCGCTCGACGTTGCCGGCCAGCTCAAGGAGGTCTGCACCGCCTTGGGCGTGCCGCTGATCTACAAAGGTTCGTTCGACAAGGCCAACCGCTCGTCTGGCAGCAGCCAGCGCGGCGTGGGCATGGAGGCGGGCCTGAAAATCCTGGACGAAGTGCGCCGCCAGTTGCAACTGCCCATCCTGACCGATGTGCATGACACCTCGCAGGTGGCCGAGGTGGCCAGCGTGGTCGATGTGCTGCAGACGCCCGCCTTTCTGTGCCGCCAGACCGATTTCATCCGGGCCGTGGCGCAATCGGGCAAGCCGGTCAACATCAAGAAAGGCCAGTTCCTCGCGCCCTGGGACATGAAAAACGTCATCGACAAGGCGCGCACTGCCGCGGCCGAGGCGGGCCTGTCCGAAGACCGCTTCCTGGCCTGCGAGCGCGGCGTGAGCTTTGGCTACAACAACCTGGTGGCCGACATGACCAGCCTGGCCGAAATGCGCAACTCCGGCGCACCGGTGGTGTTTGACGTGACGCACTCCGTGCAAAAACCCGGCGGCCTGGGCGCAGTGAGCGGCGGCGCGCGCGACATGGTGCCCGTGCTGGCCCGGGCCGGCGTGGCCGTGGGCGTGGCGGGCCTGTTCATGGAAGTGCACCCCAAGCCAGCAGAAGCCTGGTCGGACGGGCCCAACGCCGTGCCGCTCAAGCACATGCGGGCACTGCTCGAAACCTTGGTGGAACTGGACACCGTCACCAAGAAAAACGGTTTTCTTGAAAACAACTTTGGAACCTGAACCATGCCCAGTGGATACGTCATTGCCAACGTGCGCGTCACCAACCCCACCCAGTACGAAGAGTACAAAAAATGGTCTACGGCAGCCTTTGCCGCGCATGGCGCGGAGATTTGCGTGCGCGGCGGCCAGGCCGAGGTGATGGAAGGCGACTGGACGCCCGAGCGCCTGGTCATCGCCAAATTCCCCAGCTTTGAAGCTGCCAAGGCCTTCTACCATTCGCCCGAATACGGCAAGGCCCGGGCTGCACGCGAGGGCGCGGCCATCATGCGCCTGGTGTGTGTCGAAGGCCTTTGATGCTACTTGTTTAATAGCTGCTTGCGCTTGATGGATAAGCGCTAGAGCCCGATTTGATTTAAAACTTCTGCAAAAGGAAACCCATGAGTGCCATCGTTGACATCGTAGGCCGCGAAGTGCTGGACAGCCGCGGCAACCCCACC
>CAZRFF010000293.1:0-2221 GCA_964599265.1 uncultured Simplicispira sp.
CGACTGGAACTGCGTGACCAGCGTGGCCGGAATCACCACGCTGGCGCTGAAAATACCCACCAGCAAAATGCCCACGATGGACAGCACCCAGGGCCCCGAGCCGATGACCCCGGCATAGGCATAGGCCTGCAGCAGGCCCAGCAGCGTGTCTTTGCGCAGCATGCGGCGCAGTTCAAAACCAATGCCCGCCATCAGTGCGCTCCTTGGGATGGGGCCAAAGCCTTGTCGTACACCGCACGGTAGCGGTCGAACATCATGGTGTCGGTGTAGTAGCGCTCCACCCGCGCAATGGCCGCCTGGCTGGCGGCGCTCCAGGCCGCAGTGTCCTTGAGCAGCGCGAGGGCCGCATCGGCCAGTTGCTGCGGATCGGCAATGGGCACGATGCGCCCGGAAGGCCCCAGTGCGCGGTCTTCATCGCCCAGGCCTTCCACCAACTGGCGGCAGGAGCCCACGTCGGTGGACACGGCGGGCACCCCTGCGGCATAGCCCTCCAGCAGCACCAGCGGCAGCGCCTCGCTGATGGAAGAAAGCACTACCAGGCCGATGCGCGGCATCAGGTCTTCCACCTTCTGGAACCCCAGAAATTTGATGTTGTCCTGCAGCCCCAGGCTGCGCACCAGGTTCTGGCATTCCTGTGCGTAGGCGGGGTCTTCGTCGGCAGGGCCGGCAATCCAGCCCTCGGCCTGGGGCAACTGGTTGGCCACGCGGCGCATGGCGCGGATGAAGGTCTTGATGTCCTTGATGGGTACCACGCGGCCAATCAGGCACAGCACGGGCGGGGGCTCGGCGGGCCGCTGCGCGCGCAGCGGCGCAAAGCGCGCCAGGGCGATGCCGTTGGGAATGTTGAAGGTGCGCCCAGGCGCGGCGCCATCCTGGATCTGGCGCAGGCGGTTGGCCTCGTACAGGGCAATGATGGGGTCGGCCGAGGCGTAGCAATAGCGGCCCAGCCATTCAAAAAAATGGATCCACATCTGGCGGAAGAACGACAGCTCGGTCGGGTCGCGCTGGAAGATATTGCGGTTGTCGCGTATCCATTCGCTCTTGAACAGGTCGATCTTGCGCTCTTTGGTGTAAATGCCGTGCTCCGACAGGATGAGCGGCGTGCCGCGCGTCTGCTGCAGCAGCGCGCCCACGAAACCCGCGTAGCCGGTCGATGCGCAGTGCACGGCGCGCACCGGAATCAAGCCATGCGCCACGCGCGCCAGCAGCCACAGCGGCTGGAACATGATGCGCACGGTCCAGAAATAATCGACAAAAGACGGATCGGTGCAGTGCTTGCGGTACACCTCGCACAGCAGGTTCCAGGCACGCTTGCTGTACAAAAAATCGTCCAGGTGCAAAGCCCCATCGGGCAGCAGTTGCAGCACCACCTGCTGCAGCCGCGCCATGGTCTGGGGGCTGGCGACGCCTTCTTGCTCCACCAGGGCGATGAGCTGCTCCACCAGCTTGAACGCCTGGGCGTTACCGGAGCGGGGCAGGGGTTCGGCGTCGGCGTTGAGGTGCTCGTAAAGGTAATGCTCCTCAAAATGCACCACGTTGTCGGGCAGGGTGTATTTGAAATCGCCGTAATCCTCCCTGCGGCTGCCCAAAAACACCAGGGCAAAGCGCAGGTGCGGGTAGGCGCGGATGAGCTGGTTGATCCAGCTCGAAACGCCGCCGCTCACGTAGGGAAAGGTGCCCTCCAGGATGAGGGCGACATCGGCCTGGGCGGCCTTGGGGTGTCCAGCCGTCATGGGGCGCTCCAGTATTCAATCACTGGCCGCAGGCGCGGCAAGGCACTCCAGTTGCCCAGGGACTGCACCAACGCCCGGGCCTGGGCGTAGTCGCCGCGCTCAAAACTGAGCTGGGCCAGGTAGGGCAGCACGCGCGTGGCGGGCAACCCCAGGGCGCTGGCTTTTTCGTAAGCCGCCTGGGCCTGTGCCGCATGGCCCAGGGCGTGGCGCAGGCGCCCGGTGCGCAGGTGCAAGGCGGCGTTGCCGGGCTGCTGGGCCAGCACGGCTTCGGCGTAGCGCAGCGATTCGCGCACCGCGTGTTCGCGCAAATCGCCCTGCACCAGCTCCTGGTACACCAGCTCCCAGTACAGGTCGGAGAGGTGGCGCTGGGCTTCCAGCCGGTGGCCGGCGGTGTCCATGCCCTCGGCTGGCGACTCCAACTGGGCCAGTTCGTGGTCTATGGCCTGGTTGATGCGTTTTTCCAGTGAATCGAGCATGCCGTAGGCCAG
>CAZRFF010000294.1:0-2183 GCA_964599265.1 uncultured Simplicispira sp.
GCCTGCGCGGCGCGGGCCTGGCCCAGGGCGGCTTCGAGCTCGGCAGCGTGCTGGCCAAAGAAGTCGGGTGACCAGGACAGGGTGGCCTGGATGTTGCCCGTGGAGTAGCTGTTGCCCGCCACCGGCGCGGGCACCAGGCCGTGGGCGGTGTAGTGCTGGCGGTTGACGTCCACGCCCAATGCGGCCTGCGGGCCATTGGCCGCTTCACGCACCTGGCTGATGGCCACCGCCTGGGCCACACGCGCGCGGGCCACGGCCAAATTGGGGTTGTCTTGCAGGGTGCGCTCGACCAGCGCATTGAGCGCAGGGTCGCCCAGTTGGCGCCACCATTGCGCGGGGGCTGCGGTGGGCTGGGCGGTGTCTTGCGCGAGGCCTGCCGTTTGGGCCGTGGCGGCGGCCAACGGGGTGTGGGCTGGGCCAGGGCTGGCGCAGGCGGCCAGCAGCAATGTGCTGGCCAAGGCTGCGGCGTGCAAGGGCCTTACAGCATGGCGGGAGTGGGTGGCGTTCATGGAAGAAAGCGGCAAAGGGGGGTCAGGTGTGCGCAGTGCCATTGGCCAGCATGCGGTGCAGCAGGCGCAGCAGCAGTTGCCATTCGTCGTGGGTGAAATCGCTCAGGTGGGTGTTGAGCACGTCGGCGAGCACGGGGGGCACTTGCGCCGCAATGGCCTGGCCTTCGGCGGTCAGTGCCAGTTGCACCACGCGGCGGTCGTGTGTGGCGCGTTCGCGCTGCACCAGGTTCTTGGCTTCCAGCCGGTCGAGCACGCGGGTGATGGTGGCTGGATCGACTTCCAGGTCCCGCGCCAGGCCAGCCACCGTGGCGGGCTCTTGGCACACAGCGAGTTTGTACAGGGGGAGCCACTGGGCGTAGGTGAGGCCGTGGGATGACAGGCGCGCATCGACCTGCGAGCGGATCGACGAAATGACCTTGCGCATGAGGTAGCCCACGCTTTCCTCGGGGGGGAAGTGGGCCGCGTTGTAAAACGGCGGTGGCGTGGGAGGGGAACCGGGCATGCCGAGGATTTTAATTGACTAGACAATGATTGTCTAGTCAATTGTTTTGCTGGGCTGCAGCGGGGGCGCCTATTGGGCCCGCAATTGCCGGGCGGCTTGCACCATGTTGGCCAGCGCGGGAAGCACTTCTTCCCACTGGCGGGTCTTGAGGCCGCAGTCGGGATTGACCCAGAGGCGTTCGGCGGGAACGCGTTCGGCAGCTTTCTTCATCAACCCAACGATGTGCTCCTGCGTCGGGATGTTGGGCGAGTGGATGTCGTACACGCCGGGGCCGATCTCGTTGGGGTACTGGAAGTGCTCGAAGGCGTCGAGCAGCTCCATGTCTGAGCGCGAGGTTTCGATGGTGATCACGTCGGCGTCCATGCCGGCGATGCTGGCGATGATGTCGTTGAACTCCGAGTAGCACATGTGGGTGTGGATCTGCGTTTCGTCGCGCACGCCGTTGGCGGTGATGCGGAAGCTCTCGACCGCCCAGTCCAGGTAGTCCTTCCATTGCGATTTGCGCAGCGGCAGCCCCTCGCGCAGCGCGGCCTCGTCGATCTGGATGACGCGCACGCCGGCCTTTTCCAGGTCCAGCACTTCTTCACGGATGGCCAGGGCCAGTTGTTTGCACGAGGCGGCGCGCGGCTGGTCGTCGCGCACGAAGGACCAGTTCAGGATGGTGACCGGGCCGGTGAGCATGCCCTTCATGGGCTTGTGGGTGAGCGACTGGGCGTAGGTGATCCACTCCACGGTCATGGCCTTGGGGCGGCTGATGTCGCCGAACAGGATTGGCGGCTTCACGCAGCGCGAGCCGTAGGACTGCACCCAGCCGAACTGGCTGAACGCATAGCCTTCGAGTTGTTCGCCGAAGTATTCGACCATGTCGTTGCGCTCGGCTTCGCCGTGGACCAGCACGTCCAGGCTCAGCTTTTCCTGCTCGCGCACGCTGCGCTCGATTTCGGCGCGCATCGCGGCCTGGTAGCCTGGGTGGTCCAGGCGGCCGGCCTTGAATTCGCTGCGCGCGTGGCGGATCTCGGCGGTCTGGGGGAAGGAGCCGATGGTGGTCGTGGGGTAGGCGGGCAGCTTCAGCAGTGCCGACTGCTTGGGAGCGCGCTTGGCGTAGGGGCTTTCGCGCAGGCCCAGGTTGGGGGAGATTTTGGCGACTGCGGCCTGCACGGCGGGGTTGTGCA
>CAZRFF010000295.1:0-2159 GCA_964599265.1 uncultured Simplicispira sp.
AAGGCCACATCCTCTGGCTGCGCCCGGCCTTCCAGAACCCGCAAAATTCGCTACCAGTTCAAGAGCATTTCGCGGTCGAAAACCAAGGGCAAGAGGCCGATTCACCCCCCAAGAAATCGCTCATGAAACCAGCACACCCCGCAGCCCAACCCTGGCCCACAGCCCTGCCCGAGCAGGTGCGCGCCGTGGCCGACATGCTGGCGCACAGCCCCGCGCCGCTCACCCTGCCCGCCATCGAATCGCGCTTCAAAGGCCGCGGCCCCTGGAAGAAGGCCCTCCCCACCCTGCTCCAAACCCTCGAAGCCCTGGGCCGCGCCCGCAGTACGGCGCTGGGATGGGTAGCGGGGTAGCGGCTGCAGCTCCGCACTACCCAGGTGGAAACCGCAATTGCGAAAACGCTCGCCCGGCAGCAATGGCTTGGCGCTCAACCTCTGCGGCCGAGGCCAGCCAGCCCTTTTCTCCCAAAAACCACAGGTAGGCACGCGTACTGACTTTGCGGCAGTTGTCAGGCACGACAAAGCTGGCGCGTGCAATTTTGCGGCCTAGTTCATCCCCTTGGGCCGCTCGGGCCCGATCTTGAACATCCCGCTGACCCGCGCGCAAGGCGTGCCATCAGCCGTGACCAAACCCTGCGCAAACACCAGCGAGCGGGTGGCGCGCAGCAGTTCGGCCGTGCCTTCTATCCAGCAGCCCAGGGGTGATGGTGCCAGGTAGTCGATTTGCAGGCTGATGGTGGGCAAGAAGAGGTTGCGCAGCGCCTCGCTCTGGTAATGCACCGACAGGGGCAGCAGCATGTCGCAAAAGCTGGCCATCATGCCGCCGTGCAAGTTGCCCATGGGGTTGATGTGGCGCTCCTCCACGCGCAGGCCAAAGGCCACGCGGCCTTCGCCGCGCCGCACGTACAGGGGGCCGTTGACCTGCATGAAATTGCCCCCGGCCGGAAAAGGCTCAAAGCCTGGCGGGATGTTGGGATAGGGGTCGCGGGGAATGTGTGGGGCGCTCATGCGCGGGTCTCCTGTTGTACGTCAGCCTGAAAGCTCGCGCCCTGCCAGGCGGCGGGGTCCAGCATGGCGGGGCCGTAGACGCGGCCAAAGTCTTGCACGATGGCGGCCAGCGGCAGGTCGTCAAAGCTGCCGCGCTGGTTCACGTATTCCATGTGGCGCTGGCCTGCACGGTCGTAGGGGTGGTAGAGCGAATCGTTCTGGCCATCGAACTCCAGCGGCAAAAGGCCAAAGCGCTCGCACAGTTCAATGTTGAAAGCCGGCGTGGCCTTGACCCAGCGCCCGTCCAGCCAGATGTCGGTGTAGCCATGCCAGATGAACAAATCGGTTTTCATGCTCTGGCGCATGCGCTCGGTGCTCAGGTGGTTGCGCACGTCGGCAAAGCCCAGCCGCGCCGGTATGCCTGCAGCGCGGCAGGCCGCGGCCAGCAGCACAGCCTTGGGCACGCACCAGCCATGGCCCTGGGCCAGCGCGGTGCTGGCGCGCATGCCGTGCTCGCTCAGGTCGATACGGTAGGGGTCGTAGCGCAGGCCGTCGCGCACGGCGAGGTACAAGGCCACGGCGCGTTCACGGTCGCTCTGGCCCTGGGCGTGCTGGCGGGCAAAGGCCTGCACGGTGCTGTGGCCGCTGTCGATGCAGGCGGTGGGCTGCAGGTGTTCGGGGCGGGGGGTGTCGGTCATGCGCCCACCTTAGCGCGGCATCGGGCCCGTGGGCCATCCGGGGTGTCCCGCCGGGGACTGGCAAGGCGCCGCTGCACACAACAAAACAGCATCACGCAGCCACATCGGACCAGGGGTACAGGCCATGCACACGGGCGTGCAGGCGCGCCATGCCCAGCAGCGCATTGGTCATGGGCGTGGGCACGCTCGTCAGTTGCCCCAGTTCGCACACGGCACCTACCAGGGCATCCAACTCCACGGGCTTGCCCGCTTCTGCATCTTGCAGCATGGAGGTTTTGAACGCCCCCAGCGTGCGCGTGATTTTGTTGCGGTCCAGCGGCTCCTGGTCAATCACCACGCCCAGGCGCGCACCCACGGCCTTGGCCTCTTGCATCACGGCGTTGGCAAAGGTGAGCACCAGCGGATCGTCCAGAATGCGGTCGGCCGTGGCGCCGGTGATGGCGCTGATGGGGTTGGTCGTCATATTGCCCCACAGCTT
>CAZRFF010000296.1:0-2136 GCA_964599265.1 uncultured Simplicispira sp.
GCGCCGCGCCAGCACCCACTTGCCCAGGCCCAGCACCAGCAGCGCACCCACCACTCCGGCGCCGTATTGCAGGGCGCTGCTTTCGGTCAGCTTGGGCATCCAGGTCAGCACGTCGGGTTGGATGATGGCCGGGTCGGAGACGGCCATGGTGCCCGCAATCCAGCCCAGCAGCATGCCGCCCAGGGTGATGATGATGGGAAAACGGTCCATCAGCTTGATGACCAGCTGGCTGCCCCAGACGATGATGGGGATGCTGATGACGAGGCCGAAAATCACCAGGGGCATTTCGTGGTGGTCGGCCGCGCCCTGGGCGGCGCCGGCAATGGCGATCACGTTGTCTATGCTCATCACCAGGTCGGCGATGATGATGGTCTTGATGGCCGCGAACAGCTTGTCGCTGGCCTCGATGTTGCCGTGGTCGTCGTCCGGGTCGGGCGCCAGGAGTTTGACGCCAATCCACACCAGCAGGGCCGCGCCCGCGAGCTTGAGGAAAGGAATGGCCAGCAGCGTGAGGGCGAAAAAGATCAGCACCACGCGCAGCACGATGGCGCCCGCCGTGCCCCAGATGATGCCCTTGGTGCGCTGGTGCGCGGGCAGCTTGCGGCAAGCCAGGGCGATCACGACGGCGTTGTCGCCGCCCAGCAAGATGTCGATCATGATGATCTGACCGACGGCGACCCAGAATTCGGGGGTCAGGAACTGTTCCATGGAGTCTCTCGGAGGTGGGCAGAAAGGGGGCAGCAGCCATGCGCGGCCAGCGCTGTGCTGCGGCCACGGGCCGAAGGTCTTGCCCGGCGGCGCTGCTTGCGCGCCGCCCCGGCAGGCCGGGTGCGTTACACCGTGTTGACGACCTGCCGGTACCCGCTCTGCCATCGTGCGCGGGCCAGGAGCTACTCCCCTTCAGGGCCGCATTAGAGCACAGATGCGTGCCAGATGGCGGTGCGGTGCGATCACTTCCAGCGCACGGGCTCGACCACCACGCTGCCCTGGTCGCTGCTGAGCGTGAGCGCGCCGTCCTGCACGGTGGCCTGTAATTGCATGCTGCGCTCGGCAAGCTGCACCAGGGCCTGGGCCGCGTCGGTAGGGATGCGCCAGACCTGGAGCTTGTCCAGGCGCGAGAGCTTGCCTTCGATGCCCTTCCACCACACTTCGGCGGCGTGGTGGAAGCCATAGACGAGCACCGCGTCGGCCTGCGAACAGGCCTTGGCCAGGGGTTTGTCCTCGGGCTGGCCCACCTCGATCCACAGGCGTTTGCGGCCGGTGAAGTCGGTGAGCGAGGCATCCGGGTCGTTGGGGTCGGACAGCCCGGCGCCAAAGGCCAGCGTACCGTCGCCCTGGCAGATGTCTTGCAGCGCATGGGCCTGCAGCGCCATGGCGGCCAGGCGCACCATCATGCGCTCGTCGGTTTCGCTGGGGTGGCGCGCCAGGGTAAAAGCGTGGTCGGCGTAGTAGCCGTGGTCGATGTCGGCGATTTGCAGGTTCGCCTTGAAGATGGTGGATTTGATGGCCATGCGTTGTGCTGTTTAAACCCGCCGCGCCAGTTCGGCCGCCTTGCCCACGTAGCTGGCGGGTGTGAGGGCCAGCAGGCGCTCCTTGTCGGCCTGGGGGATCTCCAGGCTCTGGATGAGCTGGTGCAGCGCCTCGGCGGTCACGGTTTTGCCGCGCGTGACTTCCTTGAGCTTTTCGTAGGCGCCTTGCACGCCGTAGCGGCGCATCACGGTCTGGATGGGCTCGGCCAGTACCTCCCAGCTGGCATCCAGGTCGGTGGCCAGGGCCTCTTCGTTCAGTTCGAGCTTGTTCAGGCCCGTCATCAGCGAGGTGTAGGCCAGCACTGCGTAGCCCATGGCTACGCCGATGTTGCGCAGCACCGTGCTGTCGGTCAGGTCGCGCTGCCAACGGCTGATGGGGAGTTTTTCAGCCAGGTGCTTGAGCAGGGCATTGGCCAGGCCCAGGTTGCCTTCGGCATTTTCGAAATCGATGGGGTTGACCTTGTGCGGCATGGTGGACGAGCCGATCTCGCCTTCCTTGAGCTTCTGCTTGAAGTAGCCCAGGCTCACATAGCCCCAGATGTCGCGCGCCAGGTCGATCAGGATGGTGTTGGTGCGCGCCACGGCGTCGAACAGTTCGGCCATGTAG
>CAZRFF010000297.1:0-2123 GCA_964599265.1 uncultured Simplicispira sp.
GTGGTGGCCAGGCGGGCGCCGCTGGCGCCCAGGGGGTGGCCCAGGGCGATGGCGCCGCCCCAGGCGTTGACGCGCCCGTCGTCGTCCGGCAGGCCCAGGGCGCGCAGCACGGCCAGGCCCTGGGCGGCAAAGGCTTCGTTGAGTTCGATCACGTCGATCTGCGCGAGCGCGAGCCCCGTTTGCGCCAGCACTTTTTGCGTGGCCGGGGCGGGGCCCATGCCCATGATGCGCGGGGCGACACCGGCCACGGCCATGCCCACCACACGGGCGCGGGGCTTGAGGCCGTACCTGGCGGCGCTGGCTTCGTCGGCCAGCAGCAGCGCGCAGGCGCCGTCGTTCACGCCCGATGCGTTGCCCGCCGTCACCGTGCCGCCTTCGCGCACCACGCCCTTGAGCCTGGCCAGCGCTTGCAGGCTGGTTTCGCGCGGGTGTTCGTCCTGGCTGACGGTGATGGCGTCGCCCTTCTTTTGCGGGATGTGTACGGGCACGATCTCGCGGGCGAGGTGGCCTGCCTGGATGGCGGCCACGGCGTTCAACTGGCTGCGCAGGGCCATGCGGTCTTGCGCTTCGCGTTCGATCTTGAATTCGACGGCCACGTTCTCGGCGGTTTCGGGCATGGAGTCCACGCCGTACTGTTCCTTCATCCGCTGGTTGATGAAGCGCCAGCCTATGGTGGTGTCGTGCACGGTGTTGTTGCGGCTGAAGGCGGCATCCATCTTGGGCATGACGAAGGGGGCGCGGCTCATGCTTTCCACGCCGCCCGCGATCACCAGGCCCGCCTCGCCCGCCTTGATGGCGCGCGCGGCCGTGCCCACGGCGTCCAGGCCCGAGCCGCACAGGCGGTTGATGGTGGCGCCGGGCACCGCCAGCGGCAGGCCGGCCAGCAGGCTGGCCATGCGGGCGACGTTGCGGTTGTCTTCACCGGCCTGGGTGGCGCAGCCGTAGAGCACGTCGGCCACCGCGGCCCAGTCCACGCCGGGGTTGCGCTGCATCAGCGCCTTGAGGGGAATGGCGCCCAGGTCGTCGGTGCGCACGCTGCTCAGGGCGCCGCCGTAGCGGCCGATGGGGGTGCGGATGGCGTCGCAAATGAAGGCTTGTTCCATGGTGGTGTTTCCTTGGTTTCAGTCGGGTGGTTCAGCACCCGTGGCCCAGCGCGATGAAACGCGCCAGGTGGTGGTCTTCGTCGCCAAACTGGTGGTCTGCCATGACCAGGCGCTTGGCGTAGTGCGATAGCGGCAGTTCCCAGGTCATGCCGATGCCGCCGTGCAGTTGGATGCTTTCCTCGGCCACCAGGGCGCCGATGCGGCCGATGGTGGCCTTGGCGGCCGACAGCGCGCGTTCGCGCGCGGCACGGCCGGTGCCGTCGATGGCGGCCGCCGCATTGATGACTGCCGAGCGTGCCTGCTCCACCTCCAGCAGCAGGTCGGCCATGCGGTGCTGCAGGGCCTGGAAGCTGCCGATCGGCACACCGAACTGCTTGCGTGTCTGCAGGTATTCGAGCGTGTCTTTCTTGGCCACTTCCATGGCGCCCAGGGCTTCGGCGCACACGGCCAGGATGCCGTAGCCCACGGCCCGCTCCAGCGTGGCGAAGCCCTGGCCCTCCTGGCCCAGCAGGGCCTCGGGGCCGATCTGCACGTTGTTCAGGGTGATTTCGGCGGCATGGCCGCCGTCGATGCGGCCATAGCCCCGGCGCGCCAGGCGCGCGCAATCGCCGGGCACGAGGAACAGCGAGATGCCCTCTTCGCTGTCCACCGCGCCCGCGGTGCGCGCGCTCACCAGCAGCAATTGCGTGTTTCCGCCCTGCACCACCACGGCCTTGCTGCCGGTAAGCAGCCAGCCCTCGCCGTTGCGCACGGCGCGGGTTTCCACGTGCGCGAGGGCGTAGTGCGCGCCGGGTTCGTCGTGCGCCAGCGCGGCCACGGTGCTGCCGTCGATCAGGCTGGCGATGTGCGCCTTTTGCGCCGCAGTGCCCGCGGCGCCCAGCGCCCGGCCCACCACCAGGGCGCCGAGGAAGGGCTCGACCACCAGGCCCCGGCCCAGGCATTCAAAAACGACCGCGATGTCGAAGCCCGCGCCGCCAAAGCCGCCGTCTTGCTCGGGGAACAGCGCGCCGATGGCGCCCA
>CAZRFF010000298.1:0-2119 GCA_964599265.1 uncultured Simplicispira sp.
ACCTGCGGCGGCTCGGGCTTCGAGCATGTGGAGATGCAGTTCCTCTCCGACGTGTACCTGCGCTGCCCCGACTGCAACGGCCAGCGCTACCGCCCCGAGGTGCTGGAGGTGACCATAGAGCGCGGGGCCGAAGGCCCCTCCGGTGGCCGCCGCAGGCTCAATGCGGCCGACGTGCTGGCGCTCACGGTGAGCGAGGCGGTGCAGCTTTTTGCTGCCGACCGCGAGGTGCTGCGCGCCCTGCAGCCCATCGTGGACGTGGGACTGGACTATGTGCAACTGGGCCAGAGCGTGCCCACGCTCTCGGGCGGTGAGGCGCAGCGCCTCAAGCTGGCGGGGCACCTGGCCGAGGCGGCGCGCGCGGCCAGCGCATCGCGCCAGCCGCTGGCCAGGAAAGGCCAGCTCTTTTTGTTCGACGAGCCCACCACCGGCCTGCATTTTGACGACATTGCCAAGCTCATGCGCGCGCTGCGCAAGCTCCTGGACGCGGGGCATTCCATCGTCCTCATCGAGCACAACCTGGACGTGATCCGCGCCTCCGACTGGCTCATCGACCTGGGCCCCGAAGGGGGCGATGCGGGTGGCCAGCTGGTGGCCGAAGGCACGCCCGAAGACCTGCGCCAGCACCCGCATTCGCACACCGGGGCGGCGCTGCGCGAGTACGAGGCCGCCCTGGGCCAGGGGCCGTTGGGCGTGCACGAGGCCAGGGCGGGGTATGCGCGCCCTGCGGCCGCAGCGCCCAGCCCCACGGCCATCGGGGTGGTCAATGCCAAGGAGCACAACCTGCAGGCGCTTTCGGTGCAGATCCCGCACGGCAAGTTCAACGTCATCACGGGCGTGTCGGGCTCGGGCAAATCCACGCTGGCGTTTGACATCGTCTTCAACGAAGGCCAGCGCCGCTACCTGGAATCGCTCAACGCCTATGCGCGCTCCATCGTCCAGCCCGCGGGGCGGCCCGAGGTCGATGCCGTGTACGGCATACCGCCCACCGTGGCCATCGAGCAGCGCCTCTCGCGCGGGGGGCGCAAGAGCACGGTGGGCACGGCCACCGAGGTGTGGCACTTCCTGCGCCTGCTCTACGTCAAGCTGGGTGTGCAGCACTGCATTCACGACGGCACCCCGGTGCAGCCGCAAACCAGCGACAGCATTGCCGCGCAGTTGCTGCGCGACTACCGGGGGCAGCACATCGGCCTCCTGGCGCCGCTGGTGGTGGCGCGCAAGGGCGTGTACACCGAGCTGGCCGACTGGGCGCGCCCGCGCGGCCACACGCATTTGCGCGTGGATGGCGCTTTTGTGCCCACCTCGGGCTTTCCGCGTCTGGAGCGCTTCAAAGAGCACCACATCGAACTGCCCGTGGCCAGCCTGGACATGCTGCCCGCCAACGAAACCCTGCTGCGCACGCAACTGGCCAAGGCCCTGGAGCTGGGCAAGGGCGTGGTGCAGGTGATGAGCGGTCTGGACGGCCTGCGCGCCGACATGGCCCAGGGCGGCAACGGGGCGGGCCTGGGGCGGGTGCAGGTGTTCTCCACCCTGCGCGCCTGCCCGCAATGCGCCACCAGCTACGCCGCGCCCGACCCGCGCCTGTTCTCGTACAACAGCAAACACGGCTGGTGCCCCGACTGCGTGGGCACGGGCGTGCAGCTCACGCGCGAGCAGCGCAAGCAACTGGACGACTCCACCCCCATGGACAAGGACAGGGGCCGCGAGCAGACCTTTGCCGAACCCGAGGTGGAGGACGTGGCCGACGTGGCCTGCCCCAGCTGCCAGGGCACGCGCCTGAACGCCACGGCCCGCGCCGTGCGCTTTGCCGGGCGCAGCATCACCGAGCTGGCGCAATGCTCGGTGGCCGAACTGCACCAATGGCTGGCCACGCTGCAACTGCAGGGGCGCGAGGCCGACATCGCCCGCGACCTGCTGCCCGAAATCGCCAGCCGCCTGGCCTTTTTGCAAGAGGTGGGTCTGGCCTACCTCACGCTGGACCGCGGCGCGCCCACGCTCTCGGGCGGCGAGGCCCAGCGCATCCGCCTGGCGGCGCAGTTGGGCAGCAACCTGCAGGGCGTGTGCTATGTGCTGGACGAGCCCACCATCGGCCTGCACGCGCGCGACAACCAGATGCTGCTGG
>CAZRFF010000299.1:0-2113 GCA_964599265.1 uncultured Simplicispira sp.
GTTGCTCTACCGCATCGAGGCCATAGCGCTCCTCGCACTGCGCCATGTAGTCGCGTGCGTAAACCAGGTAGTCGATGATGCTGCCCGCATCCGTCCACATGCGGAACAGGTAATTGCCTTTGAAAAAGCTGTTGTGCCCATAGGCCGCATGGGCGATCACCAGGGCCTGCATGGCGGTGGTGTTTTCTTCCATGAGGTAGCTGATGCAGGGGTTGGCGTTGATGACGATCTCGTAGGCCAGCCCCATGTGGCCGCGCCGGTAGCGCCGCTCGGTGGCCAGGAATTCTTTGCCGTAGCTCCAGTGGCGGTAGTTCACGGGCATGCCCACGCTGGCGTAGGCGTCCATCATCTGTTCGGCGGTGATGACCTCCAGTTGGTTGGGGTAGGTGTCGAGCCCAAAACGCTCGGCCGTGGCGGCAATGGCGGCGTGGTAGCGCTCGATCAGGTCGAACGTCCAGTCGCTGGGGTCGGGCAAGGGCTCCGTGGGCCTTGCGCCTGCGGGCAGGGGTTCGCGCGGCACGCCGTGGTGGCGGCGCTCGCCCGTGCTGGCCAGCTTCCAGGGGTTGTCGCCCACGCGGCGCTCCAGCACCGGGTATTGCACCATGTTCATACCTGTACCCCCTCTTTCTTGAAGAGGTCCCGGAACACCGGGTAAATGTCACCCGGCTCGGCCACCTTGCGCATGGCAAAGTGGGGATGCAGGGGCTGGAGCTGGCGGTATTCCTCCCACAGGTTTTGCTCTTCTTCGGCCACCTGCACATAGGCAAAGTAACGCACCAGCGGCAGGATTTTTTCGGCCAGCAGGTCGCGGCAGTTGCCGCTGTCGTTGCTGAAGTTGTCGCCATCGCTGGCCTGGGCCACGTAGATGTTCCAGTCTTCCACGGGGTAGCGCGCGCGGATGGTGTCGTGCAGCAGCACCAGCGCGCTGCTCACCACGGTGCCGCCGCTCTCGGTGGAGTGGAAAAATTCGTCCTCGCTCACCTCGGCAGCCTGGGTGTGGTGGCGGATGAAGACGATGTCGATTTTTTCGTAATGCCGCGTGAGGAACAGGTACAGCAGGATGAAGAAGCGCTTGGCCAGGTCTTTGCGCGCCTGGTCCATGGAGCCCGACACGTCCATCACGCAGAACATCACCGCCTGGCTGTTGGGCACGGGCACTTTGGTGCGGTTGCGAAAGCGCAGGTCGATGGGGTCCAGAAAAGGTACGCGCCCCATGCGTTCCTGCAGCGCGGTGATTTGGCGCTGCAGTTCGGCCACGGCTTCGCTGGTGCCATCGTCCTGCGCCAATAGCGCATCGAGCTGGGCCTGCAGCCGCGCCAGCTCACGGTGCGGGGCTTTGGTCAGGGCAATGCGCCGGCCCAAAGCGCCGCGCATGGTGCGCACCACGGCCAGATTGTGCGGGGTGCCGTCGTGGCTGTAGCCGGCGCGGCGCGTTTTCCACTGCGGGTTGTCGCCGATGTGCGTGCGCAGCAGGTGCGGCAGGGCGAGGTCTTCAAAAAAGAGCTGCATGAACTCTTCCTTGGTCAGGGTGAAGGTGAAGTCGTCTTCGCCCTCGCCGCTGTCGCTGGCCTGGCTGCCGCGCCCGCCTGCACCGCCCTGTGGGCGGGCGATGCGGTCGCCGCGCACGTAGTCGCTGTTGCCGGGGTGCACGGTGTCGCGGATGCCGCCCTGCCCATGGTGAAAAATGGGCTCGCTGATGTCTTTTTTGGGGATGGAGATGCTCTCCCCCTCCTCGATGTGGCGGATGTCGCGTTGCGAGACGGCCTTGCGCACGCTTTCGGTGATCTGCCCCTTGTAGCGGCGAATGAAGCGCTCGCGGTTGCCCACGGACTTGTTCTTGCCTGCGAGCCTGCGGTCGATGATTTGCAATGCCATCTGCCTGCCCTCCCTGGGTGCACGCTGGCGGCGTGTGTGGCCTAGCTGCTCTTGCGCACGCGCAAGTACCATTCGCACAGCAGGCGCACCTGCTTGGCGGTATAGCCTTTGGCCACCATGCGGGTGACGAAGTCCTCGTGCTTGCGCGCATCCTCGGCGCTGGCCTTGGCGTTGAAGCTGATGACCGGCAGCAGTTCCTCGGTGTTGGAGAACATCTTCTTCTCGATCACCGCGCGCA
>CAZRFF010000300.1:0-2106 GCA_964599265.1 uncultured Simplicispira sp.
CGCCACCGCCTGCACCCGAACCAGCGCCACCGGCGCCGCCCCCCGTGGTGCGCGGCCAGGAGCTGCGCGAGGTGCTGCGCGACACCCCCGTTCAGCAGCTCATCTGGGCCTACGCCTGGCTGCTAGGCGCCGTGGTGCTGGCCGGCATGGCCTGGCAAACCTGGCGCGCAAGGCGCACCCGCATTTCTTCTTTACTTCCCCTGAAAGCCTCCGCATGAACGCCCTTGAAAGCTTCCTTTACGAGATCTCCAAGTTCTTCCTTACCCCGGTGCTGGTGCTGCTGTGCCTGATGTTCGCCTACGCGCTGTTCAGCCTGGGGCAGGTGCTGGTCGAGGCCGTGGCGCGCGCGCGCAAGCCGCAGGGCCTGCAGCCGCTGCACCGCTACTGGCAGCGCCACGCCCACCTGGGCAGCGACGGGCTGGAGCTGTACGTGCTCAAGCAGCTCGAACTGCAGCGCATCGTCAGCCGCGTGGCGCCACTGCTGGGGCTGGTGGCCACCATGATCCCCATGGGCCCGGCGCTGGTGGCCGTGGCCGCGGGCAATACGCAGGGCATGGCGCAAAACCTGGTGGTGGCCTTTGCCGCCGTGATCGTGGCGCTGCTGGCGGCGGCCATCACCTTCGTGGTGCAGACGCTGCGCAAGCGCTGGCTCATGGAAGAGCTCAACGTGCTGCTCATCGGCCTGGACGCCGCACCCGTGGCCGTGCCGGCGCACGCGCACGACGCAGTGCCCCCCCGCGCCACCCGGGAGCTGGCCCATGGCTGAATCCCGCCGCATGCGCATCGACATCCTGGGCGACTCCGACGAGGACGACCCCATCCTCAGCGTGGTGAACATCATCGACGTGTTCCTGGTGGTGATCGCCGTGCTGCTCATCGCCGTGGCCGAGAACCCGCTCAACCCCTTTGCCGCGCAGGACGTGGTGGTCATCAAGAACGCGGGCAAGCCCAACATGGAAATGCTGGTCAAGGAGGGCAACGAGCTCAAGCAGTACCAGTCCTCGGGCCAGATCGGCGAAGGCCAGGGCATGAAGGCCGGGGTGGCCTACCGCATGAAGGACGGCAGCATGGTCTATGTGCCGGAGACCCAAGGCGGCGCTGCGCCGCCCTAGCCCGTGGGGCCAGGCCCACCGTGTACCGGCACTGCCAACAGGGCATTGCCCCTTTCGGCAGAATGGGCCCACCCCACAACCCCCAAGGAGAACCTTATGGCCGACACCTGGCTGCCCACCCTCATCACCGCCACGCCCCAGGAGGGTTTTGAGCTCGCCATCACCCTGAGCCGCCGCGGCGTCAAGTACACCCAGCCCGATACCGACGTGCTGCACAAGCTGCGCCCCGAATATGCGCAAAGCGCCCACGAACTGACCGCCGCCTCGCAGGTCATTGCCCTGAACTTCCAGACCGTGTCCGCCGCCAACAACTACTGGCGCAAGTGAAGGCTGGCTACTCCTGCTTTCATAGCTTTCAGCGCTTATACAGTAAGCGCCAGAGCCTGTTTTACTCTGAATTTTGCTGCAAGGCCCACATGCGCGCATAGTGCCCGCCGGCGGCCAGCAACTGGGCGTGTGTGCCGCGTTCGGCAATGCGTCCGGCGTCCATGACCAGAATTTCGTGCGCATCGACCACGGTGGACAGGCGGTGCGCGATCACCAGCGTGGTCTTGCCCTGGGCCACCTGGCGCAGTTCGGCCTGGATGGCGCGTTCATTGGCTGAATCGAGCGCGCTGGTCGCCTCGTCAAAAATCAGGATCGGCGGGTTCTTGAGCAGCGTGCGGGCAATGGCCACACGCTGCTTCTCGCCGCCCGAGAGCTTGAGCCCGCGCTCGCCCACCGTGGTGGCGTAGCCCTTGGGCTGGGCGGCGATGAAGCCGTGGATGTGCGCCGCCCGCGCCGCCTGCTCCACCTCGGCCTCGCTGGCGCCGGGGCGCCCATAGGCGATGTTGTAGGCCACGGTGTCGTTGAACAGCACGGTATCTTGCGGCACGATGCCAATGGCTTGGCGCACGGACTGCTGCGTGACGGCGCGGATGTCCTGCCCGGCGATGGTGATGCGCCCGCCCTGCACGTCATAAAACCGGTACAGCAGGCGGCTCAAAGTGCTTTT
>CAZRFF010000301.1:0-2102 GCA_964599265.1 uncultured Simplicispira sp.
AGTTCTTCCAGTTTTTCATCGACCACCATGGTGCCTATGCCGTCGTGCACGTAAATTTCCAGCAGCAGCGCGCCATCGACGGCAAAGGGGATGATGTGGCTGCGCTCCACACCATGTTCGCAGGCGCGCACGCAGTGCTGCAGGTAGAAAGCAGCGTCGGTGGGGCGCTGGGCGGGGGGCAGGCGTGCCAGCATTTGCCGCGCCTGGGCCAGGGGCAGTTCGGTGTCTACGGGGTTGTCCTCGCCCTCGGGGGCATCGGGGTGGGTGCGTATGCCTGGCACTTCCGACAGGAAAAGCAGCTTGTCGGCCCGCAGTTCGGCAGCCACGCGGGTGGCGACTTCTTCCATGGCCAGGTTGAAGGCCTCGCCCGTGGGCGAAAAACCAAAGGGCGAAATAAGCACCATGGCTTCGGATTCGAGCGCGCGCCGTATACCCACGGCGTCCACCTTGCGCACCAGGCCGGTGTGTTCAAAGTTCACGCCATCGACGATGCCCACGGGCCGCGCCGTGAGGAAATTGCCCGAAATGACCCGCACCCGCGCACCGGCCATGGGGGTGTTGGGCAAGCCTTGGCTGAAGGCGGCTTCGATTTCGTAACGCAACTGGCCCGCGGCTTCTTGCGCGCAATCGAGCGCCACCGTGTCGGTGATGCGCATGCCGTGCGAATAGCGTGCCGCATGGCCCTTGGCGGCCAGTTGCTCGTTCACCTGCGGGCGGAAACCGTGCACCAGCACAATCTTTACCCCCATGGCCTGGATCATGGCGAGGTCTTGCACGATGCTTTGCAGCTTGCCTGCGGCAATGGCCTCGCCCGTGAGGCCCACCACAAAGGTCTGGTGCCTGAACTTGTGGATGTACGGCGCCACCGACCGGAACCAGGGCACGAAGGTGAAATTGAAAACGGTGGACATGCGGGCGAGGTATAGCGGTTGGGGGCGGCCCTGCGGGCCGATGGGAGCAACCGCTATTGTTGCTCAGCTTGCAGCCGCAGTCTGGCAGGCGGCCAGCAAATCGAGTTCCGGTTTGGCCGCAGAGGTGTGTACCTGGGCCAGGTCCAGCATGGTCGAGAACAACACGTCGTGCGACAGTGTCGCCTGGGCCTGGTTTTGCAAACAACCCAGGGCCTGGGGGCGTGCCTGCTGCAAGGGCTTGGAGAGCCACACCAGCATAGGCACCCGGGTTTGCTCCGTGGGCGCCATGGCGTAGGGCATGCCGTGCAGGTACAAGCCTTTTTCACCCAACGATTCGCCGTGGTCCGACAGGTACACCAGGGCCGTGGGGCGTTTTTGCGCTTGCAGCCATTGCACGGTCTCGGCCAAGAAATGGTCGGTTGCACGCAGGGAGTTGTCGTAGGCGTTCTGGATGTGCTCCATGGAACACTCTTGCAGCGCATGGCTGGTGCATTCGGGCCCAAAGGCCTTGAGCTGCGGCGGTGAGCGTTTGTAATACGCCGGGCCGTGGCTGCCCATCTGGTGCATGACGACCACGGTAGCGCGTGCGCGTTGTTCGGCGGGCAGGCTGGCCAGTGCCTCGGGCAATTGGCGCAGCATGATTTCATCCTGGCATTGGCCGTCGGGGCACAGCGTGGGGTTCTTCAGGGCACGGGTTTCCTGGGTGGGAACGCGGTCGCACACGCCCTTGCAGCCCGATTGGTTGTCCATCCACAGCACGGCCAGACCGGCGCGCTGCAGGATGTCGAGCAGGTTTTCGTAGGGGGCATCGGCATCGAGGTAGCCTTTGCGCCCCAGGGGTGAGAACATGCAAGGCACCGAGGTTTGCGTGTTGGTGCCGCACGAGCTGACCTGCGAGAAATACACCATATCGCCCTGCTGGCGCAATTGCTGAAGGCGCGGGGTGGTGTCGCGCGCATAGCCGCCCAGGCCGAAGTTGGCGGCGCGGGCGGTTTCGCCCACGACCAGCACGATGAGGGGGGCGGTATCGGCAGAAGTTGCGGCAGCGGTAAAGCGCGCATCGCCACCCACGGTTTGCAAAGGCATGGTGGCATGGGCGGTGCGGCCCACCGACATGCGGCCCAGGGCGTAGACGGTATTGAACGGGTTGATCATGTAGCGCAGCTCTTTGTGGTTGCGCATGAGAGAGGC
>CAZRFF010000302.1:0-2072 GCA_964599265.1 uncultured Simplicispira sp.
GATCACACCCAGGCCGCCGGCGATCATGATGGGCTTGTGGTAGCCGCGCTGCACGCCCGCCACCTGCTGTTCGTATTCGCGGAAATAACCCGCCAGGTTGGGTCGGCCAAACTCGTTGTTGAACGCCGCGCCGCCCAGCGGGCCTTCGGTCATGATTTGCAGCGGGCTGGCAATGTGCGCGGGCTTACCGTCTGCCTGGTCGCTCAGGCCGCCCCAGAGCTTGGACACCGTAAAGCCCGTCAACCCCGCTTTGGGCTTGGAGCCGCGCCCGGTAGCGCCCTCGTCACGGATCTCGCCGCCCGCGCCGATCGATGCGCCCGGAAAGGGCGAAATGGCCGTGGGGTGGTTGTGCGTTTCCACCTTCATCAGCACATGGTGGGTTGCGCTCTCTTTTTGGTAGCTTGTAGCGCTTGCTGCACCTGCGTTAGTGCCCATTTTTGCCACAAAACATTCGACCTGCGAACCCTCCATGATGGAGGCGTTGTCGGCGTAGGCGACGATGGTGTGCTGGGGCGAAGTGGCTTCGGTGTGGCGAATCATGCCGAACAGCGACTTCTCTTGCGCCACGCCGTCGATGGTGAACTGGGCGTTAAAGATTTTGTGGCGGCAATGCTCGCTATTGGCCTGGGCGAACATCATCAGCTCCACATCCGTGGGGTTGCGCGCCAGGCCCGTGAAGGCGTTCACCAGGTAGTCGATTTCATCGTCGGCCAGCGCCAGGCCCCATTGCTGGTTGGCTTTTTCCAAGGCAGCGCGGCCACCGCCCAGCACATCGACGAACTCCATGGGCTGGGCGGCGTCCAGCGCGGTAAACAGCTGCTCGGCCTCGGCACGGCTGGCCATCACGGACTCGGTCATGCGGTCGTGCAAAAGCGCGGCGATCTGCGCCAGCTGCTCGGCGGACACCTCGGGCTGGCCGCCCAGCAGGCCGCTTTTGAGTGCCAGGCGGTACTCGGTGATGCGCTCCACGCGGTGCACGGCCAGGCCGCAGTTGCGCGCAATGTCGGTGGCCTTGGAGGCCCAGGGCGACACCGTGCCCAGGCGCGGGGTGACGACCAGCAGCAACCCGTCTTGCGGCCCGGCGTAGGGCTCGCCGTAGGTCAGCAAAGCGCCCAGGCGCTCTTGCTGCGCGGCAGAAGGGGCCGCATCCAGTGCCACCAGGTGCACAAAGCGCGCGGCCACGCCGGTGATCTTGGGGTGGATGGCCGCCAGGGCCGATTGCAGTTGTTGGGCGCGGAAGGTGCTGAGGGCGTTGCCCCCGGCAAACGAAATCTTGTGCAAGGTCACGGTGGCGGCCTGAAAGAAGGGGGTGGAGAGGCGAAACCTGCCATTTTACCGGGCAGTCCCTGGGGCCACTGGCGCAGCCCCTGCAAACCCAAAGGGGCGATGGGATAATTCGGCCATGAGCATCACCATCAAAACCACCGAAGACATTGCTGGCATGCGCGAAGCCTGCCGCCTGGCTTCGGAAGTGCTGGACTTCATCGCCCCCCACATCCAGCCCGGCATCACCACCCTGGAAATCGACCGCCTGGGCGCTGAATGCATGGCCCGGCAGGGCACGCGCTCGGCCACCATCGGCTACCAGCCCGCGGGCTACCCGGCCTACCCCGGCCACCTGTGCACCTCCATCAACCACGTGGTGTGCCACGGCATCCCCAACGACAAGCCGCTCAAGAAAGGCGACATCGTGAACGTGGACGTCACCGTCATCACCCAGGACGGCTGGTACGGCGACAACAGCCGCATGTACCTGGTGGGCGACTGCTCCATTGCCGCCAAGCGCCTGTGCGCCCTCACCTACGAGGCCATGTGGCATGGCATTGTGCAGGTCAAGCCCGGCGCACGCCTGGGCGATATTGGCCACGCCATCCAAAAATTTGCCGAAGGGCATGGCTTCTCTGTGGTGCGCGAATTTTGCGGCCACGGCATTGGCAAGGTGTTCCACGAAGAACCCCAGGTGCTGCACTACGGCCGCCCCGGCACGCTCGAAGAATTGAAGCCCGGCATGGTCTTTACCATCGAGCCCATGATCAACGCCGGCCGGCGCGAGATCAAGGAATTCGGCAACG
>CAZRFF010000303.1:0-2064 GCA_964599265.1 uncultured Simplicispira sp.
TGGCGCCAGCGGCGCGCGCGGCCTTGATGGCCACGTTGAGCATGGGGTGCAGATTGGACGACATGGATTGTGCGGAGGTTTGCGTGCCAGCGGGGCTTGTGGCCGCGGCGCGGGGCCAGGAACGGGGTGACCGCAACCCGGCGATGCGGGCAGCGACAATAAGGGCCGTGATTTTACCTGTACCGCTTGCGGCCGGGGCATGAATGTGCGCCGTGCAGGGCAGGGGCGGGTTTGTTTTGTGCTTGGGCTCCTTATGAAAACCCGTTTCATCCTCATCCAGACCAGCCACGCCGGCAATGTGGGCGCAGCCGCCCGCGCCATGAAGACCATGGGTTTTGACGACCTGGTGCTGGTGGCCCCGCGCTGGGCCAATGTGCTGCGGCGCGAAGAAACCATCCAGCGCGCCAGCGGGGCGCTGGATGTGCTGAACCAGGCCCGCATTGTCGAAACGCTGGACGAGGCGCTCGACGGCATCTCCCACCTGTGCGCCACGGCCATGACGCCGCGTGACTTTGGCCCGCCCACGCGCGCACCGCGGGAGTATTTTGAATTGCTATTAAAAAGAGAGTTTTTTGCGCAAGAGGGGCAAGCGCTAGAGGCCGAAAACACATCAGAAACCGCCATGGTTCCAGGGGCGTCTGGCATCGGTTTTTTGTTTGGTTCCGAGCGCTTTGGCATGGCCAACGACGATGTGTACCGCTGCCATGTGGCGCTCTCCATCCCCACCAACCCGCAATTCGGTTCGCTCAACCTGGGTGCAGCGGTGCAGCTCATTGCCTATGAATGGCGCCAGGCCCTGGGGGGCTTTGCGGTGCACGATGCGATGCCCGAGCGACCGCTGGCCGATGCCGCCCAGGTGGCGGGCATGCTGGGCCACTGGGAGCAAGCGCTCACGGCCATTGGTTTTTTGGACCCTGCGGCGCCCAAAAAGCTCATGCCCCGGCTCAACCAGCTTTTCAACCGGGCCGAACTGGGTACCGAAGAAATCCACATCCTGCGCGGTGTCGCCAAGGCCATGCTCGAAGCGGCAGCGCCAAAGCGCTAGACTGCGCATCCTGTTTCTGCCAAAACCACCCCCCATGTTTGCCCGCCTGCGCTCCGACATCCAGTGCATCCTCGACCGCGACCCCGCGGCCCGCAGTACCTGGGAGGTCATCACCTGTTACCCCGGCCTGCACGCCATCTGGCTGCACCGTCCGGCGCACTGGTGCTGGACGCATGGCCTCAAGTGGCTGGGGCGGTTCATTTCCAATTTTTCGCGCTGGCTCACGGGCATTGAAATCCACCCCGGCGCCAGGATCGGTGAGCGCGTGTTTTTTGACCACGCCATGGGCGTGGTGGTGGGCGAGACGGCCGAGATTGGCGATGGCTGCACTATCTACCAAGGCGTGACGCTGGGCGGCACCTCGCTCTACAAAGGCACCAAGCGCCACCCCACGCTGGGCAAGGATGTGGTGGTGAGCGCGGGGGCCAAGGTGCTGGGCGGTTTCGATGTGGGCGATGGGGCCAAGATCGGCAGCAACGCCGTGGTCATCAAACCCGTGCCGGCGGGCGCCACGGCAGTGGGCATTCCGGCGCGCATCATCCCTTCCAAAGAGGGCCAGAGTGCCGATGTGACAGAGCCCCAGCAAGCGCCCAAATTCACGGCCTACGGCATCACGCAGGAAGACGATCCGCTCTCCCAGGCCATGCGCGGCCTGATCGACAGCGCGGCCTCGCAAGAGCACCAGATCGCCCTTTTGTGGCAGGCCATCGAGAAACTCTCGGCCGTGCAGCACACCGACGACTGCGTGCCCTGCGATGCCGCGCTCAAAGAGCAGTTTGAGGCGGGCAAACTCAACGACCTGGTGGGCAAGTGAGCCCATCAACCCGCCCCTGGCGGTTTTACGCCAGCAAATCGTGCAGCGTCCGGGCGATGACCTTGGTCGCGCGGCGCAGGTCATCCAACTGCACCCGCTCATCTGAGCGCTTGGCGTGCGATTCGAGCACGGTGCGCGGGCCGGCGCCGTAGATCACGCCGGGAATGCCGCGCTCCACGTACAGGCGCACGTCGGTGTACAGCGG
>CAZRFF010000304.1:0-2063 GCA_964599265.1 uncultured Simplicispira sp.
AACCCACGACCCTTGGCTTCGGAGGCCAATACTCTATCCACTGAGCTACAGCCGCCCAACTTGCACTTGATTTTGGGCTAGAACCCGGCATTGTCGCATGTTTTTTCATGGGGCCACGCTTTGGCGCCATGCAGCTTTGGGTCGTGTTTTCTATAATTCTCTGATTTACATCAAACCACCACCTACCCATGACCACGCAGCCCACCCCTGAAGCCCATACAGGCCCCATCAAGTCCCCCGTGCAATTGCTGTTTGGTAGCCTGGCTGGCTTGGCTATTCCCATCCTGGTCATCATCGGTTTGGCCAGTTACATTGCCAGCGGCAATAAAACCTCCCCTGGCTCCTCCGACATGGAGCGCTCGGTTGCGCAGCGGATTCAGAAGGTCGGTAGCGTGGAAGTGCGCGATGCCAACCGCCCTTTGCAATCGGGCGAACAGGTCTACAAGGCCCAATGCGCCGCCTGCCACGCCAATGGCTTGGTAGGTGCCCCCAAGTTTGGTGATGCGGCTGCCTGGGCGCCCCGCATCAAAACCGGGTTTGACAGCCTGGTGCACTCCGCACTCAAAGGCAAAAATGCCATGTCTCCCCAAGGGGGCGGTGCATTCACCGATGTGGAGGTTGCCCGCGCTGTAGCTTATCTGACACACCAAGCTGGCGCTAATTTCCCTGAACCCAGTGGCGATACCGCTAGCAAGTAAGTGCGCCGTTTTGGAGCGCCTGGGGGCTGCACACATACCCGTACTCGACTGACGGGTCTGGCTGCGCCAGCTCCCGTACGGGCCAATCCCCCCGCTCCAAACGCTCAGCCAGAAGCCCTGTATCCAGGCTGTGCACCAAGCCCACGCCAACTGATGTCGCCAAATAAGCACGGCCAGCACGGTCTACTACGCATTCTGTCGGATGAACCCATTGCCCGGTATGGGTCTGCACGGCACCTTCGGCATGGATGCGCAAGACCCACGGTGCTGCCTCCAACTCCACGAACACACGCTGCGGGCCATTCTGAAAATACCAGCACCCCCTGTCGTCCTGGGTGTAATTGCGACCGATGAAGGCGATCAATTTTTCATGCTCCAGGACTTCCCCTTTGGATTGGGTGAACACGCCCTGGAGCTGGGTGTCAGCATCGCGCAAACACCACCGCCCCCTGGCATCAAGCCCGAGCCAGCCATAACAATGTGGCACGTTGGGCCATTTGTGCATGGCCTGCAAAACAATCTCATCCATGCGGTGATTGTCCTCCAGGCTGGCGTCATTCGCTCAGTCTGAGGTGACTGCTTCAAGCACAAAAAAACCCGCCAAGCGCGAACAGGGCGGGTCTAGGGCAAGCCCCAAAAAGTGAGGCTTGCATGGCGGGCTGTATTTCAGCGCTTTTCGCGATACTTGCGAAGCGCGGCAATCTGGGCTGCCATGATGGCCAACTCGGATTGGGCACGTGCCAAATCCACTTCACCCTTGGCGTTCTTGACGGCCTCTTCTGCAGCAGCCTTGGCTTCCTGGGCTTTTTGGTCGTCCAGGTCTTTGCCTCGGATGGCGGTATCGGACAGCACGGTCACACAGTCGGGTTGCACCTCAAGAATGCCGCCTGCGACGAAGACAAATTCTTCGCTGCCGTCGGCCATCTCGATGCGCACAGAGCCAGGTTTGATACGCGTGATCAAGGGCGTGTGCTTGGGCAAGATGCCCAGCTCACCCGCCTCACCGGGCAGCGCAACAAAGCGTGCTTCGCCGGAGAAAATGGCCTCTTCAGCGCTGACCACATCGACGTGGATGGTGTTCATGGGGACTCCTTCGGTTGTGCTTTGGACTGTGGGTTGTATGGAGGAATGCTTCCTGCCTCAGCCGCCACAGCCCAAGGCCGCATTACGACGCCAGTTTCTTGGCCTTCTCGAAGGCTTCGTCAATGGTGCCAACCATGTAGAAGGCCTGCTCAGGCAGGTGGTCGCACTCGCCAGCCACGATCATCTTGAAACCACGAATGGTTTCCGACAGCGGCACATACTTACCGGGCGAACCGGTGAACACTTCGGCCACGTGGAAAGGCTGCGACAGGAAGCGCTGGA
>CAZRFF010000305.1:0-2057 GCA_964599265.1 uncultured Simplicispira sp.
CGGCATCAGCGACGAGTTCGGCGTGGCGCGCCACCTGGTGAACCTGGAGGTGGTGAACACGTATGAGGGCACGCACGACGTGCACGCGCTGATCCTGGGCCGTGCGCAGACGGGTATCGCTGCATTCTCCTGAAACCATAGCTACCAGCGCTTGTCCAGCAAGCGCTGGAGGCCATTTTTAACCTAAAATCATGACCCCTCCCAATACCGGCGCACTGGCGGGCATCCAGGTTCTCGACCTCTCGCGCGTGCTCGCCGGCCCCTGGTGCACGCAAATCCTGGCCGACCTGGGCGCGGACGTGGTCAAGGTCGAGCGCCCCGGCAGCGGCGACGACACGCGCCACTGGGGCCCGCCCTTTTTGAAGGACGCCCAGGGCAACGACACCACCCAGGCCAGCTATTTCACGGCCTGCAACCGCAACAAGCGCTCGGTCACCATCGACATGGCCACGCCCGAAGGACAGCAGCTCATCCGCCAGATGGCGCTGCAGGCCGATGTGGTGGTGGAGAACTTCAAGGTGGGCGGCCTCGAACAATACGGCCTGGACCATGCCAGCCTGCGCGCGCTCAACCCGCGCCTCGTCTACTGCTCCATCACCGGTTTTGGGCAAGACGGGCCGTATGCCGAGCGTGCGGGCTACGACCTCATGGTGCAGGCCATGACGGGCATGATGAGCATCACCGGCCGTGCCGATAGCGAACCCGGCGGCGGCCCGCTGCGCGTGGGCGTGGCCGTGGTGGACGTATTCACCGGCCTGTACGCCAGCAACGCCATCCTCGCCGCCCTGCACGTGCGCGACAACGCCGCCACGGGTACCGGTGTGGGCCAGCACATCGACATGGCCCTGCTCGACGTGGGCATGGCCGTGCTGGCCAACCAGGCCGCAGGCTTTTTGGCCACGGGCCAAGCCCCCCAGCGCCAAGGCAACAGCCACCCCAGCCTGGCGCCCTACCAGGACTTTACGACGCAGGACGGCAGCATGCTGCTGGCCATCGGCAACGACGGGCAGTTCCAGCGCTTTTGCGCCGCCGCAGGGCAGCCGCAATGGGCACAGGACGCGCGCTTTGCCACCAACACCCTGCGCGTGCAGCACCGCGCCGTGCTCATCCCGGCCATGAAGCAGGTCACGCGCACACGCACCACGGCCCAGTGGATCGCCCTGCTCGAAGACAAGGCCGTGCCCTGCGGCCCCATCAACACCATCGCCCAGGCTTTTGACGATGCCCAGGTGCGCGCCCGCGGCCTGCGCGTGGACCTGCCGCGTGAAGCCGGCGACGGCGTAGCGCACGTTGCCACCGTGGCCAGCCCGCTGCGCCTCTCCAGCACCCCCCCCGTGCTGCGCAATGCACCGCCCGCACTGGGCCAGCACACCGACGAAGTGCTGCGCGAGCAGGGCCTGGACGAAACCGCCATTGCCGATTGGAGATCGCGCGGCGTGATTTGAAGGGCCGTGCCCCGCGGCCCATAATGGGCCGCATGATCGACCTCTACACCGCCGCCACGCCCAACGGGCACAAAATCTCCATTGCCCTGGAAGAACTCGCCCTGCCCTACACCTTGCAGGTGCTGGACTTGGCAGCGGGCGAGCAAAAACAACCGGCGTTTTTGGCCCTCAACCCCAACGGGCGCATTCCGGCCATCGTGGACCACGGCGCGGATGGCTTTGCGGTGTTCGAGTCCGGCGCCATCCTGCTGTACCTGGCCGAGAAGACGGGCCGCCTGATGCCGCAAGACATGCAAGGCCGTTCGCGCGTGGTGCAGTGGCTCATGTTCCAGATGGGCGGCATCGGCCCCATGATGGGCCAGGCCAACGTGTTCTACCGCTACTTCCCCGAAAAAATCCAGCCCGCCATCGACCGCTACCAGGCTGAGTGCAAGCGGCTTTTTCGCGTGCTCGACACCCACCTGCAGCAGCACGAATACCTGGCAGGCGACTACTCCATTGCCGACATCGCCAATTGGGCCTGGGTGCGCACGCACCGCTGGTCGGGCGTGGAGATCGACGACC
Source organism: uncultured Simplicispira sp. (assembly GCA_964599265.1). Lineage (GTDB taxonomy): Bacteria > Pseudomonadota > Gammaproteobacteria > Burkholderiales > Burkholderiaceae_C > Simplicispira. The sequence goes on from CAZRFF010000305.1 coordinate 2,010, forward strand.
TGCCTCACCTGCAGCGCTGGGTGCAAGCCATCCGCGCGCGGCCTGCCG
>CAZRFF010000306.1:0-2041 GCA_964599265.1 uncultured Simplicispira sp.
ATGGTGGCGCCGCGCAAAAACTTTCTCATGGGATGGTGCGGTCGGCCGACCAGCCCGAACCGCTGCCCACCGGTGGCATGCGGTTTTGCAGGAAACCGCGCAGGGCCTGCACGGCGCTGCCCGCTGCCGTGGCCAGGGTGTGGGCGGGCACGTCGCCGATGAGGCGGGCCAGGTCGTCTTCCACATCCCAGCGCAGGTTGTCGGCCAGCCACTGGATGTCGCCGGCAAATTGCACGTCGCCATCGATGCGCACGGTGGGCCGCTCGCCGTGCAGCGCCGCCTGCGCCAGATCGAGGGGGGACGATTGCGTCACTTCCAGGCGCAGATCGGGCGTGCGGGCCTCGGGGGCCAGATCCAACAGGCCGGCGGGCGTGATCTGCAGCGCCATGAAAAACTGCCGCCACTGCACGCGCACGACCCGGCCGCGCTGCAGCACGAGGCGTTCGGTGGCCACGGTTTCCTGCATGAGCACATGGTTGAGCAACAACACCACGCGGTGCTGCATTTCGTGCACCAGCCACTGCGGGGGTTGGGGGCCAGCGGCGATGCGCTCGAAAACGCTGCCTAAAAAAGAAAAAGGGGTCTGTGTTGCCATAGACCCCGATTATTCCCTGAACCGTGCCCCCTGGGGCGCACGGCCAGCCTGGTTGGCCGGAATTTACTGCAGCGCCTGCACGCCCGCCACCAGCCAGCCGCTGGCGCCGCTCTTGGGTTTGGTCATGTTCCAGACTTCGCGGAAGGGGCTGGGGCCGGCCGAGGGCTCTTCGCGGATCATGCCCGAGAACTCCACGCTGGCCATGTAGGCGTCGCCCCGGTCTTCAATGCCGAGCAACTGCGCTTCGAGCATGACCACGTCGGTCTGGTTGGGCTGGCCGCTGCCCTGGTTCTCGCGCTCGGCCAGCTGGTTGCGGATTTCGCCCAGCATGGCGTCGGTCATCATGGAGCGCAGGGTGGCGAAGTCGGAGCGGTCCCAGGCGGCTTGCAGGGTGATGAAGTTGCGCTTGGCCGCCTCGGTAAAACCGGCCACGTCAAAACCTTCGGGGATGCCCCAGTTTTGCGAGCCGCCCAGTGCCGAGCCGATGATGGAGCCGCCGCCATCGGCGGGGCGTGGTGCTTCAAACGCCATGCTGCTGCGCTCCCAGGGGCGGGCCGAGGCGTCGTTGCCCACCTTGTCGGGGCTGTAGTCGCGCGGCGTACCGGCTTCTTGCGGCGTGGCAGCGGCACCCTGGAAGGCAAAAGGCGCCCCCCCGGCAGCCGCAGCCGGTTTGCGCGAACGCATGACCATGCCAATGACGGCAAAGGCCACCATGGCGAGCAGAGCCACCATCAGGATATTGCCAAACGCAGCCCCCAGGCCCAGGGAGTTGGCCAGCCAGGCCAGGCCCAGCCCGGCGGCCAGGCCGCCGAGCATGGCGCCCCAGGGCTTTTTGGGTGCAGGCGGCGTTGCAGGGGCGGCGGCTGGGGCAGGCTTGGCCGGGGCTGCGGCGTTTTGTGCGGGCGCGCCAGGGGCAGCGGGCGGGTTGGCGCTGCGCTGCATCACATTGCCCGATTGCTGACCCACCGACCTGCCGCCGCCCAGGCGCTTGGCCTCGGCCTCGGGCTGCACGGCCAGCAGGGCAAGCACGAACAGGGCAGACAAAAGGGTTCTCATAAGGCAGCGCTCCTTGGGTTTCACGCGGGGTTCAACATTTGATACCGACGTGCAGGGCCACCAGGCCCGCCGTCATATTGTGGTAATCGACATGGCCGAAACCGGCCTGGTGCATCATGGACTTGAGTTCTTCTTGTCCAGGGTGCATGCGGATGGATTCGGCCAGGTAGCGGTAGCTGTCGGCATCGCCCGCCACAAGCTGCCCCAGGCGCGGCAGGATGTGGAAGGAGTACCAATCGTAGGGTTTGGCCAGAGGTTGGGCCACTTTGGAGAATTCCAAGACCAGCAGGCGCCCGCCGGGCTTGAGCACGCGGCGCATTTCGCGCAGGGCCATCTCCTTGTGCGTCATGTTGCGCAGGCCAAAGGCCACGCTCACCAGGTCGAAATGGC
>CAZRFF010000307.1:0-2012 GCA_964599265.1 uncultured Simplicispira sp.
ATGACCACGCGCACCGTGTTGGCTTCTTCCAGGGGCTCGAAGTCCAGGCGGTAGATCAGGCCCAGGTCCACGATGTTGACGGGGATCTCGGGGTCGTAGCAGGTGCGCAGGGTGTCCCAGATCAGGGGCTCCAGGTCGTCGATGTGCAGGTCGGCCGGGGCGGCGATGGTCTCGGGCGGGGTTTTGCCGATGGCGTCGGCATCCTGGCCCTTGAGGCGCACGAGCTGGCCATCCACCACCAGGGTGAAGGTGGAGCCCAGGGCCTGGGTGATTTGCGCCAGTTGCCCGGCTTCCAGTTCCATGGGGTGGCCGCTGGGAATGGTCTCCACCATCACGTTGCGGCGCACCAGCACATCTTCGCGTTGGCGGCGGCTCATCATGGCTGGCCTCCTTCTTCCGTGCTCACGGCCTGGCCGTCGTTGCTGGCAATGGCGTGCATGAGCGCGTGCCAGCCCAGCAGCGCGCATTTGATGCGGCTGGGGTATTGGCGCACGCCCGCCAGGCTCACGAGCTTGCCCAGTGGGGCGTCCTCGGGGTCTTCTTCACCGGTGAGCACGGCGCGAAAGTGCCCCTGCAGCGCCTTGGCTGCTTCCAGGTCGCGGCCCTTGACGGCCTCGGTCATCATCGAGGTCGAGGCCATGCAGATGGCGCAGCCCTGGCCGTGAAAGCGGATGTCTTGCACCGTGTTGCCGTCGAGCAGCAGCTCCACGCCCACGCGGTCGCCGCAAGAGGGGTTGGTGCCCTGCGCCTGGTGCGTGGGCGCGGCCAGGTGGCCGAAGTTGCGCGGTGCGCGCTTGTGCTCCAGCACCACTTCTTGGTAGAGGTCGTTTTCAGCGTTGCTCATCGAAAGACTTTCACAGCATGGGCCACGGCGGCGAGAAAGCGCTCGACTTCCTCGGCAGTGTTGTACAGGGCAAAGGAGGCGCGTGTCGTCGGGCCGTTGCACAGGGCATCCAGCAGCGGCTGCGCGCAGTGGTGGCCGGTGCGCACGGCAATGCCGCGCTCGTCGAGCAGCGTGCCCATGTCGTGCGGGTGTACGTCTTGGGCGAGGAAGGACACCAGCGCCGCCTCCTCGGCGTGCGGGGCGATGACGGTGATGCCGGCGATGGCCTGCAAACCGGCCACGGCCTGCGCGCGCAGGGCGTGGATGTGCGCGTCGATGGCGCTGCGGCCCACGCCGTCGATAAAGCGCGCCGCCGCCGCAAGGCCCACGGCGCCGGCCACGTTGGGCGTGCCGCCTTCCAGGCGCGCGGGCAGTTCGGCGTAGCCCGCGTCCTGGTAGCTGACCCAGTCCACCATGTCGCCGCCCAGGCGCAATGGGTATAAAAGTTGTAGCGCCTCGCGCTTGCCAGCCAAGGCGCCCGTGCCCATGGGGCCATACATTTTGTGGCCCGAGAAGGCGAGGTAGTCGCAGTCCAGCGCCGCCATGTCGGGCGTGCCGTGGGCGACGACTTGGGCGGCGTCGAGCACCGTGAGCGCACCGGCTTTTTTGGCCAGCGCCAGCATGGCCTCGTAGGGCGGGCGCTCGCCGGTGGCGTTGGCGCAGGCGGTGATGGCAAAGACGCGGGTGCGGGGGGTGAGCGCGGCTTGCAAATCGGCCAGATGCACGCGGCCCTGGGCGTCGGGCTGCAAGACCACCAGTTCGGCGCCGCCCATGCGCGCCGCCTGTTGCCAGGGCACGAGGTTGGCGTGGTGCTCCAGGCCGCTGACGATGATGCGGTCGCCCGCGCGCAGCCAGGCTTTGCCCGGGCCTGCGGCCCATAGGCCTTGGGCCACGGTGTTGAGCGCCTCGGTCGTGCCGCTGGTAAAGACCAGCTCGTGCGCGCTGCTGGCGCCTACAAAGGCCTTGAGCGTGGCGCGCGCGGCCTCAAAAGCGTCGGTGGCGCGCTGGCTCAGGGTGTGCACGCCCCGGTGGATGTTGGCGCGGTCGTGCTGTTCAAAGTGCTGCAGCGCCTGCTGCACCGCCAGCGGCGTCTGCGTGGTGGCGGCGTTGTCCAGGTAGGCCAGGGGCT
>CAZRFF010000308.1:0-2010 GCA_964599265.1 uncultured Simplicispira sp.
CGCGCATGCCGCAGGTGCGCAGCGCTGTGGCAGCCTTCTTTGGCCAAGAGCCCATCACCAAACTCAACCCTGATGAGGTCGTGGCCCTGGGCGCGGCCATTCAGGCCAACCAGCTGGCGGGCAACAACCCACAGGGCGATTTGCTGCTGCTGGACGTGATTCCGCTGTCCCTGGGCATAGAAACCATGGGGGGGGTGGTGGAGCGTATCGTGGCACGCAACGAAACCATCCCCACGGCCAAAGCGCAAGATTTCACCACCTACAAAGACGGACAAACGGCGATGGCCATCCACGTGGTGCAGGGCGAGCGCGACCTGGTGCAAGACTGCCGCAGCCTGGCGCGGTTCGAGCTGCGCGGCATACCGCCCATGGTGGCGGGGGCGGCGCGCATCCGCGTCACCTACACCATCGACGCCGACGGCCTGCTCAGTGTGAATGCGCGCGAGCAAACCAGTGGCGTCGAGGCGCGCATCGACGTCAAACCCAGCTACGGCCTGTCGGACGAGCACATCGCCCGCATGCTGCAAGAGGGTTTTGCGACTGCGGAACAAGACATCCAGGCCCGCGCACTGGCCGAAGCGCGTGTGGAGGCCGAACGCATGCTTTTGGCCACGCAAAGCGCGCTGGACGCCGATGGCGATCTGCTGAGTGAAGACGGCCGCACCCATATCGAAGCACTCATGCAAGCCCTGCGCCTGCAAATGGCGGCGGCCGACGCTGCGGCCCTGGACGCCGCCACGCACACCCTGGCCAAGGGAACAGAAGCCTTTGCCGCCGAACGCATGAACCGCGGCATTCGCAAGGCCCTGGCCGGCCAGAACATTCAGGCCTTGTAATCTTTACCAGCCACCGCCCATGCCAGCCATCACCGTTTTGCCCCACGCCGAATACTGCCCCGAAGGTGCCACCATCCAGGCGCCTGCGGGTACTTCCATCTGCGAAGCTTTGCTCGACAATGCCATCAAAATCGAGCACGCCTGCGACATGAGCTGCGCCTGCACCACCTGCCACGTCATCGTGCGCGAAGGGCTGCAGTCCTTGAATGCGGCCGAAGAGGAAGAAGAAGACTTGCTTGACCGCGCCTGGGGCCTCACGCCCCAATCGCGCCTGTCCTGCCAGGCCATTTTGGCGCAGCAGGATGTGACCATAGAAATTCCCAAATACACCATCAACCACGCCAAGGAAAACCACTGATGGCGCGCCAGATCATTTTTGATACGGAAACCACGGGCCTGTCGGTCGAGAGCGGCAACCGCATTCTGGAAATCGGCTGTGTGGAGCTGCTCAACCGCAAGCTCACGGGCAACCACCTGCACCTGTATATCAACCCCGAGCGCGACAGCGAAGAGGGCGCCTTGCGCGTGCATGGTTTGACCACCGAATTCTTGAGCGACAAGCCCAAATTCGCCGATATCGCGGAGCAGTTCCTGGGCTTCACCCGCGGCGCGGAAATCATCATCCACAACGCAGCTTTTGACGTGGGCTTCGTCAATAAAGAGCTGGAGCTGGCAGGCCTGGCGCCGTTTGAAAACCACGTGGCGGGCATCGTGGACACCCTGGCCCTGGCCAAGGAAATGTTTCCGGGCAAGAACAACTCGCTCAACGGCCTGTGCGCGCGCCTGGGCGTAGACAACTCGGGCCGAAAACTGCACGGCGCCTTGCTCGACGCCGAGCTGCTGGCCGATGTGTACATCAGCCTGACCCGAGGGCAAGACGCCTTGCTCATGGCCGACGACGCCACCGACGCAGGCCCCGGGGCGCAAGCCATCAGCATTGACCTGCGCGGCATGGACCTGCCCGTGCTGCGCGCCAGCGAACAAGAGCTGGCCGCTCACGAAGAAGTGCTGGCGCAAATCGACAAGGAGAGCAAAGGCAAAACCCTGTGGCGCAACCAGCAGGAAAAGGCAGAAGCAGCCTGAAAGCTGTGCCATAATAGCGGGCTGTCGCAATGACGACGGGTGATTAGCTCAGCGGTAGAGCACTGCCTTCACACGGCAGGGGTCGCAGGTT
>CAZRFF010000309.1:0-2003 GCA_964599265.1 uncultured Simplicispira sp.
AGGCTGTCAGCATGGATGGGAGTGAGGGCGGGGTTTGTTAGCACTCAACTCCAACGAGAGCCAATGATAAGGGCTTTTGCGCCCATTTCAAGGGCTGGGGGATTCCTGGGTTATCCGGCGGAACCTATGGGTGGGAGCGGGAGGCATTGGCGCAGCACATGGAAGTGGTCTTCAAAAAACGCTTCTTCCATGCCGGCCAACTGCTCCAGGGGCACCCAGGCGGCCTGGGCTGCATCGTCGTCGGCGCATACGGCGGGCAGGGGCGCTTGCCCCAGGTCAAAGTGGTGCACGTGGGTGATGGTGCGGCCGCGCTGGCTGCGGTCAGGGTGGTCGAACACGCGCACCTGCCGCAAGGCCGCGCGCCAGGTGGCTTCGGGCAGGGTGCAATGGGTTTCTTCCTGCAGTTCGCGCAGGCAGGATTGCCACAGGGTGTCGCGCGGCTCCAAAAAACCGCCAGGCAGGGCCCACAGGCCCTTGCCGGGGGCGTGGGCGCGCTGGATGAGCAGCACCTGGCCCTGGCATTGCACCACGGCATCGACGGTGACGAACACCGGCGGGTAGGGCGCGCTGGCCCAGCTGGCGCGGTAGGCGCGCAGCATGCGCCATTCTTCCTGCAGGGCGGCGTAGTGCGGGGTGCGTGCAAAGGCGGTAAGCCAGTCGCGCGTGGCAGGCGGGATGACATCAGCCAGTGGTGCCAGAGCGCCGCCCAGGGTGTTGGGCGCAGCGGCGAAATAGGCGTCGCGGATGGCGGTGGCGTCGATAGCGCCCTGGCGTGGCAGAGCGATGAGCGGCCAATCAGGGAAGGCGCTGAGGTAGCCGCTGCTGGCGTCCTTGAAATGGCCCACCAGGGCGGTGCGGGCCTGTGCGCCGGTGTGGGCGGCCACCACTTGCTGGACGTTGCGTGCCCATGTGGGTTCATCGTAGGCATCACGCACCGGCAGCACGGCCAGGCGGCCACGGTCGGCCTCGGGCAAGGCGGCGCGCAGCATGGCGGCGCGTTCTTGCCAGGTGAAAGGGTTTTTGGGGCTGCGTGCCTGGTGGGCCGAGCCCACCACCACAACCACCTGCCGTGCCTGCGCCAGGGCTGCGTGCACCAGGGCCAAGTGCCCCTGGTGCACGGGCTGAAAGCGGCCTATGAGGACGGCTGCGTCAAACACCGTAGCGGCTTGTTCAAAGGCCAGCGGCCTGGCGCAGTTGGGCGGCGCGGTCGGTGCGCTCCCAGCTGAACTCGGGCTCTTCGCGGCCAAAGTGGCCGTAGGCGGCGGTCTTCTGGTAAATGGGGCGCAGCAGATCCAGCATCTGGATGATGCCTTTGGGACGCAGGTCGAAATGTTCCTGAACCAGCTTGGCGATTTCGTGGTCGGGGATCACGCCCGTGCCTTCGGTGTAGACCGTCACGTTCATGGGGCGGGCCACGCCAATGGCGTAGGCCACCTGGATTTGGCACTGGCGCGCCAGACCGGCGGCGACGATGTTCTTGGCCACGTAGCGCGCGGCGTAGGCGGCGCTGCGGTCCACCTTCGTTGGGTCTTTGCCGCTGAAAGCACCGCCGCCGTGCGGGCAGGCGCCGCCGTAGGTGTCGACGATGATCTTGCGCCCGGTCAGGCCGCAGTCGCCCTGCGGGCCGCCAATGACAAAGCGCCCCGTGGGGTTGATGAGGTACTTGGTGTCGGCCGTGATCCAGTCCTTGGGTAGCACGGGCTTGATGATTTCTTCGATGATGGCCTCGTTGAACGCGGACTTCATGTGGTGGCCGTCGCTCATCTCGGGGCTGTGCTGGCTGGACAGCACCACGGTGTCGATGCTGTGGGGCTTGCCGTCCACATAGCGCATGGTCACCTGGCTCTTGGCGTCGGGGCGCAGGAAGGGCAGGCGGCCGTCCTTGCGCAGCTGGGCCTGGCGCTCGACCAGGCGGTGCGCGTAGTAGATCGGCGCGGGCATCAGCTCGGGCGTTTCGTCGCAGGCGTAGCCGAACATCAGGCCCTGGTCGCCGGCGCCGGTGT
>CAZRFF010000310.1:0-2002 GCA_964599265.1 uncultured Simplicispira sp.
ATTGCCTGGGATGAAGCCCCCCCGGTCCAGGCGCAGCCTTTGGCGGGCAAAACGGTGGTGCTCACCGGCACCTTGCCCACCCTGGGCCGCGACGAAGCCAAAGCCATGCTGGAGGCCGCCGGCGCCAAGGTGGCGGGCTCGGTCAGCAAAAAAACGCATTGCGTCATTGCCGGTGCGGATGCGGGCAGCAAACTCGCCAAGGCACAGGAACTGGGCATTCCTGTGCTCGACGAAGCCGGTTTGCATGCGCTGTTGCAAGGCAGCTAGCCCATGGCCCTGACACGCCGCACACCCCGCTTGGGCCTGGCCTTGGGCAGCGGCTCGGCGCGTGGCTGGGCGCACATTGGCGTGCTGCAGGCCTTGCACGAAGCAGGCATACGCCCGGACATGGTCTGCGGTTCGTCCATAGGCGCCCTGGTGGGCGCTGCCTACGCGGCGGGCGACCTGGAGCGCCTGGCCGACTGGGTGCAGGGCCTGGGCCTGCGCGACGTGTGGGGGTTCATGGATTTCAAGCTCTCGGGCGGCATGCTCAAGGGCGAAAAGCTCATCGCCTTCTGGCGGCGCAATTTCACCGACTTTTTGATCGAAGCCGCGCCGCTGCCGTATGCCGCCGTGGCCACCGACCTGCACTCGGGGGCCGAAGTCTGGCTGCGCGATGGCTCCATTGCCGAGGCCGTGCGCGCCTCCATCGCCCTGCCGGGCCTGTTCACGCCCGTGGCCTGTGAAGATGGGCGGCTGCTGGTCGATGGCGGCATCGTCAACCCCGTGCCGGTATCGCTCGCCCGGGCCATGGGGGCAGACATCGTCATTGCCGTGGATTTGAACTCCGACATCCTGGACCGCCACATGCACCCCCTGGCCGTGCAAGGGGAGGGCGCGGCGCCCGAGGCCGAGGCCTTGCCCCCTACCGTGACCGAACCCGGCTGGGAGCTCGAGCCCGCCGATGCCCAAGGCTCCGACTGGATGGAGCGCCTGCGCGGCTGGATGGGCAAGCGCAATGCAGGCAGCCCCGAGGAGGCGCAGCGCATGCCTTCGGTGCTCGACGTGGTGATGACCAGCGTCAACATCATGCAAATGCGCATCACGCGCAGCCGCATGGCGGGCGAGCCGCCCGAGGTGGTGGTCACCCCGCGTTTGGCGCAGCTGGGCTTGCTCGATTTCCATCGTGGGGCAGAGGCCATCGAAGAAGGCCGACGCGCCGTCCAAGCCAGTTTGCCGCAGTTGCAGCGGTTTTTGCGATGAGCAGGCCGCCCGTGATGGATGTGCTGCGTACCCAGGCCGCCCGCACCGGCCAGGCGCTGCGCCGCCTGGTGCGGCGGCCTGCGCGCTGGCGCAGCGGGCATGGCCTGGTGTGGCTGCTGGGGGCCTGCGCCTTGGCCCTGCTGTTGTACGTGCTGGCGCTGGTGCCATTCACCCCCGCCATCAGCGACATCCGCAAGGCCCGCAGCGACCGGCCCGCGCAGCTGCTCTCGCAAGACGGGCGCGTGCTGGCCGAATACCACTGGGTCAACCGCGACTGGGTGCCCTTGGGGCAGATTGCGCCCTCGGTCGTCGATGCCCTGATCGCCACCGAAGACCACCGTTTTTATTCGCACTGGGGGCTGGACTGGCGGCGCACTTTTTCGGCTGTGGTGCACACGGCAGGGGGCGACAGGCAGGGCGGCTCGACCATCACGCAGCAGCTGGCCCGCAACCTGTTCCCCGAGGACATTGGCCGCGCTCCCACCCTCACGCGCAAGCTCAAAGAGGCCATCACGGCATTCAAGATCGAGTGGCTCTACTCCAAGCAAGACATTCTGGAGACCTACCTCAACACCGTGCCCTTCCTCTACAACGCCTATGGCATAGAGATGGCGGCGCGCACCTACTTTGACACTTCGGCGGACAAGCTCAGCGTGCTGCAAAGCGCCACGCTCATCGGCATGCTCAAGGGCACGGCCTACTACAACCCGGTGCTCAACCCCGAGCGCGCCCAGGCCCGGCGCAACACCGTGCTGGCGCA
>CAZRFF010000311.1:0-1997 GCA_964599265.1 uncultured Simplicispira sp.
GATCCAGGCGCAAATTTCTTCGCCGTATTTGGCATCGGGCACGCCAAACACCTGCACCGACTGCACCTTGGGGTGGCGGAACAAAAATTCTTCGATCTCGCGCGGGTAGACGTTCTCGCCGCCACGGATCAGCATGTCCTTGGCACGGCCGACGATGTTGCAGTAGCCCTCGGCGTCGATGGTGGCCAGGTCGCCGGTGTGCATCCAGCCATCCTGCACGGCCTCGCGGGTACGGGCCTCGTCGCCCCAATAGCCTTTCATCACCGAATAGCCGCGCACCAGCAGTTCGCCCTTCTCGCCCACAGGCACCACGTTGCCCTCGGCATCGACCACCTTGGCCTCCAGCATCGGCTGGATGCGGCCCACGGTGGAAACACGGCGCTCCAGGGGGTCGGTGGTGGCGCTTTGGAAAGACACCGGCGAGGTCTCGGTCATGCCATACGCAATGGTGATTTGGGAGAGGTGCATCTCGGCAATCACGCGCTTCTTGGTTTCGATGGGGCACGGTGAGCCGGCCATGATGCCGGTGCGCAGGCGCGAGAGGTCGAACTCCGCAAAGCGCGGGTGGTCCAGCTCGGCTATGAACATGGTGGGTACGCCATGCAACGCGGTGCAGCGTTCTTCGCTCACGGCCTGCAGCGTGGCCACGGGGTCGAACGATTCGCCCGGGAACACCATGGTGGCGCCCGTGGACACGCAGGCCAGCACCGCCAGCACCATGCCAAAGCAGTGGTACAGCGGCACGGGGATGCACAGGCTGTCGTGCTCGGTGAAGTCCATGGCTTGGGCGATGAAGCGCGCGTTGTTCACCACGTTGTGGTGCGTGAGCGTGGCGCCCTTGGGGTTGCCCGTGGTGCCGCTGGTGAACTGGATGTTGATGGCGTCGTGGCACGATAGGCCAGCGCCCAAGGCATCGAGCCCTGCGCCGTGGACAACGGCACGGCCCTGGGCCAGCACGTCGTCGTAGTTGAGCATGCCGGGTGTGCGGCCAGTGCCCAGGCGGATCACCATTTCCAGCGTCGGCAAGCGTGCAGCCTTCAGCGCCCCTGGCGCGCAACTGGCCAGCTCAGGGGCCAGGCGTTGCAGCATTTCCAGGTACATCGACGTCTTGAGCTGCTCAGCCGAAATGATGGCGCGGCAACCCGAAAGGTTGAGCGCGTATTCCAGCTCGGCCACCCGGTAGGCCGGGTTGATGTTGACCAGCACCAGCCCCGCACGCGCCGTGGCGAACTGCGTCACCAGCCATTCCGCACGGTTGGGCGACCAGATGCCCACCCGGTCACCCGCGCGCAAACCCAGCGCCAGCAAGCCCGCAGCCAGGGCATCCACCTCGGCCTGGAACTGCGCCCAGGTCCAGCGCACGCCCTGTTCACGGAACACCACGGCAGGCCGGTCGGCAAAACGCTGCACGGTGTCCAGCAAAAAGCGGTGGATGGGTGCGTCGGACAGCACGGCATCCTGGCGGCCCTGAACCTGCGAGAGGCCATGGAGCGGGGCGATATACCCATTGGAGGTGGCAGAAACGGTCATGGTGGGCTCCAGATCAACAAAGGCAGACTCGGCATTGTGCAAAACTGCGCTCCATCAAATCCGACAAAATGGTTGCAAAACCGACCACGGCCCGTCGGCTTGCCAAGCGATTTGAACCAGTACACAGTGCAAGGGGTCAACCGCCAAGGCCTGTGCTGCGTCATGGGTGGAGGCTTTTTGCATTGTTTAACCCACAGTCCATCATGAATACTTTTTCCCTGCCAATGCGTACCTTGCTGATCGGTGGATTGGCCTTGCTGGCCTCGGGCTGCGCCACCACGGGCGATCCGTATTACCGCGAATCCCCCGTTTACGGCAACCCCTACCCCAACAACCCGCCTGTCATCATCCAAGGCCCTGCCGCTTACCCGACGTACCCCGCCCCGCCAACCTCCGACTGGCGCCACAACGAACGGGAACGGGAGCGCCTGGAACGTGAACGCCGTGACCGCGAACGCTGGGAGCGC
>CAZRFF010000312.1:0-1944 GCA_964599265.1 uncultured Simplicispira sp.
GCGAGGGCTGCTACAACTGCCACTCGCAGATGATCCGCCCCTTCCGCGCCGAGACGCTGCGCTACGGCCACTACTCGGTGGCAGGCGAGTTCGTGTACGACCACCCCTTCCAGTGGGGCTCCAAGCGCACTGGCCCCGACCTGCACCGGGTGGGCGGCAAGTACAGCGACGAATGGCACCGCATCCACCTGACCAACCCGCGCGACGTGGTGCCCGAGTCGAACATGCCGTCCTACCCCTGGCTGGCCAAGAACCAGGTCGATCCGGCTGACGTGGCCCCACGCATGAAGGCGCTGCGTACCGTGGGCGTGCCCTATACCGACGAGCAAATTGCCGGCGGCGCTGACGAGGTGAAGGGCAAGACCGAGTTGGAGGCGCTCATCGCCTACCTGCAGGTGCTGGGCCGCGCTCTGAAGTAAGGCAAGGGAGGTTCACCATGGACATCACCACCATGCGCATCGTTGCTACGCTGCTTTCGTTTGGCTGCTTTGTCGGCATTGCCCTGTGGGCCTATGCCCGCAGCAACCGGGCGCGGTTTGAAGAAGCAGCGCAACTGCCTTTTGAACAAGACTAAAACCCACCAGAACGAGAACAAACCATGAGTGATTTCACCAGTAATTTCTGGTCGGTGTATGTCGCTGCCATTACCCTGGGCGGCATCATTGGCTGTCTGCTTTTGCTGATTTTTACAGCACGCAAAAAAGTGGAGTCGACGGCCGACAACACCACCGGCCACGTGTGGGACGAAGACCTGACCGAGCTGAACAACCCCATGCCCCGTTGGTGGATGTGGATGTTCGTCATTACCATCGTCTTTGCGCTAGGCTATTTGGTGCTGTACCCTGGGCTTGGCAAATTTGCCGGCCAACTGGGTTGGTCTACGGCCAACGAATACCAGCGCGAAATGGACAAAGGCAATGCCGAGATCGCCCCGGTGTACGCGCGCTTTGCCTCCATGAAACCCGAGCAAATTGCCGCTGACCCGCAGGCCATGGCCATTGGTGAGCGCTTGTTCATGAACAACTGCGCGCAGTGCCACGGCTCGGATGCGCGCGGCAGCAAGGGTTTTCCCAACCTGACCGATGGCGACTGGCTGCACGGCGGCACGCCCGAGAAAATCAGCGAAACCCTGCACCAAGGCCGCGTGGGGGTGATGCCTCCCATGGGCGAGGCCGTGGGTTCGGCCGAAGATGTGCGCAATCTGGCGCACTACGTGCTGAGCCTCTCGGGCAGCCCGCACGATTCGCTGCGCGCATCGTTGGGCAAGCCCCACTTTGCAGCCTGTGCCGCTTGCCACGGCCCCGATGGCAAAGGCAACCAGGACATGGGTGCCCCCAACCTGACGGACGACACCTGGCTGCACGGCTGGGGCGAAGCCGCCATTACGGCCATGATCAATCAGGGCAAGACCAACGAAATGCCCGCCCAGGCTGGCAAACTGACGGAGCCCCAGCTCCAGGTGCTGACGGCCTACGTGTGGGGCTTGTCGAACAAGGCAGGCGCTGCCAAGCCTTGATGGAAAAGGCGCCGCAAGGCGCAGGCAAAGGGCAGGGGGGTGTGCAGACCCTTGCCTTTTGCGTGGATGGTGGGGCGCAGTCTGGCACTGCGCCCCTTTTTGCACGGTGAGCACTGCACTATGAATCAACCCAGCGGAAAGCCCCGCAAGGTCATCCCCATTGCCCCAGTGGACGCTGAGGGCAAGAGCGTTTCGCTCTACGAAGCGCAAAAAAAGGTCTACCCCCGCTCCATCAGTGGTTTGTTTGCGCGCTGGCGCTGGGCCATGGTCTTTATCACGCAGATCGTGTTTTATGGTCTGCCCTGGCTGCAATGTGGCGAGCGCCAGATAGTGCTGTTCGACCTGGGGGCGCGGCGCTTTTTCATCTTCGGGCTGGTGCTGTACCCACAGGATTTCATCTACCTCACGGCGCTGCTCATCATTTCGGC
>CAZRFF010000313.1:0-1925 GCA_964599265.1 uncultured Simplicispira sp.
CCATCCACGGCGCGCCGCAATGCGACAACGCGCCCGGCCAAGTCAGACGCGCGCAGCTGTGGGTGATCGGTATGGGCAAGCTGGGCGCGCGTGAGCTCAATGTGTCCAGCGACATCGACCTGATCTACGTCTACGGGCAAGACGGTGAAACCAGCGGCACCCCCGAGGGGCGGGGCCGCATCTCCAACCACGAATACTTTGCCCGCGCCGTGCGCCTGATCCACAGCACCGTGGGCGAGACCACCGAGCATGGCGCGGTGTTTCGCATCGACCTGGCACTGCGGCCCAATGGCAACTCCGGGCCGCCAGCGGTATCGCTCGCTGCGCTGGAAGAGTACCTGCAGACCCAGGGCCGTGAATGGGAGCGCTTTGCCTGGCTCAAGAGCCGCGTGGTGGCCCCCGCGTCGGCCATTGCCGGCCAAGGCGTGCAGGCACTGCGCGGTGTGGTGCTGCCCTTTGTGTTCCGCCGTTACCTGGACTACAACGTCTTCGACTCCCTGCGCGGCCTGCACCGCCAGATCCGCGAGCACGCCCAAAAGCGCAGCGCCGGCCACCCTGAGCGCGCCAACGATGTCAAGCTCTCACGCGGCGGCATCCGCGAGATCGAATTCACCGTGCAACTGCTGCAGGTGGTGCGCGGCGGCCAATTCCCCGAGCTGCGCTGCCGCCCCACGCTGGAGGCGCTGCAGCGCCTGTCCACCGCCGGCCTCATGCCCACGGACACCGCCCAGGCCCTGGGCGCGGCCTACACCTTCTTGCGCCGTGTGGAGCACCGCATCCAGTACCTGGACGACCAGCAGACGCACATCCTGCCCACGCGCGACGACGACCTGGCCTGGATCGCCCAGACCCTGGGCTTTACCGGTAGCTGCGCTTTTCTGCATGAGCTCGACCGCCACCGCGAACTGGTGGCGCAAGAGTTCGACACCCTGCTGGGCCAGCAGGAAGAAAAAAAATGCAACGGCTGCCAAGGCGGCCCGGCCGCCGCCACACCCGACCTGGATGCGCTCATCGACACCCTGCCCGCCCAACTGGCCACCCGCGTGGCCGAGTGGCGCAAGCACCCGCGCGTGGCCCAACTGCGCGAGCAGGCCCGCACCCGGTTGCTGCGCCTGGTGCAGCGCACCGCCCAGTGGCTGGCCGAGGGCCGGGTGAACGAAACCGCCGCCCTGCGCCTGGTGGACTGGCTGGAGCCCCTGCTGCGCCGCGAAAGCTACCTGGCCCTGCTGCTGGAACGCCCTGCCGTGCACGAGCAGCTCCTGCACCTGCTGGGCGCGGCACGCTGGCCCGCGCGCTACCTGCTGCAGCACCCCGGCGTGATCGACGAACTGGCGGGCAGCCCCTTGCTGAGCGAGCGCTTCGTGCCCGCCGACTTTGAACGCGATCTGCAACTGCGCCTGACGGCCCTGCGCTCCACCCAGGAAGACGACGACGAGGCCCTGCTCGACCTGCTGCGCCGCGCCCACCACGCCGAAACCTTCCGCACCCTGGCGCGCGACGTGGAGGGACGCCTTTCCGTAGAACAGGTGGCCGACGACCTCTCCCTGCTGGCCGACTGCGTGCTGCGCGTGACCGCCGCCTGGTGCTGGGGCCGCCTGAAAAACCGCCACCGCGAGACGCCCCAGTTCGGCATCATCGGCTACGGCAAGCTGGGCGGCAAAGAGCTGGGCTACGGCAGCGACCTGGACATCGTTTTCGTGTTCGACGACGACGACGAGCGCGCCCCCGAGATCTACGCCGCCTTCGTGCGCAAGCTCATCAACTGGCTCACGGTCAAAACCGGCGAAGGCGATTTGTTTGAAATCGACACCGCACTGCGCCCCAACGGCAATTCGGGCCTGCTGGTGACCAGCTTTGACGCCTACGCGGCCTACCAGCAGCAGCGCGGCAGCAACACCGCCTGGACCTGGGAGCACCAGGCCATG
>CAZRFF010000314.1:0-1906 GCA_964599265.1 uncultured Simplicispira sp.
GTGTGCCCGCGTGTTCCAGCGCGAACAGCGGCACCTCGGCCTGGTGGCTCAGCCACAGGCCGCCGCCCATCTGGGTAAAGCCTTCGGACAGCGTGCGGCGGTACATCTGCGCGCGGTGGCGGAACTGGCGCGCATCGGTGAGCGTCTTGTCCACCACGTCCTGCTCCCAGTCCTCGCGCGTGACGGCCTCCAGGTACAGCGCGCCCTGGCACAGCCGCGCCAGGTTGCGCATGGCCGCCTGCGCGTCGGCCGCGTTCAGGTAGGGCAGCACGCCCTGGCAGATCACCAGGTCGAAGGGTTCGCTGGCGCGGTAGTCGCGCACCGAGCCATGCTCCCAGCCAAAGCGCTCGCACAGGTAGGTGCTGTATTCCACGCCGTGGAAAGATGCCTGCGGAAAATGCCGTGCCACCACATCGCGCCACAGCCCGATGCCGCAGCCCACGTCGAGCACGCGCCGCACCGGCACGCGCAGGTATTGCAGGTAGCTGCACACGAAGGCGCCCAGCCGCCCGATGTGCTGCGGGTCGGCCACGCTGGTCTTGGGGTCGAAGTAGTAGCGCTGGTAGTAGGCTTCGTCGAAGGCGATGCTGGATGCGGTGTGGGGCGGGGGCACGGGGCGGGTTCCGGTAGGGCTTACGCCGCTTGCAAAAACCGCTGCGCCAGTGCCGCCTGGGCGGCGGCGTCCAGGCCCAGCACCTCGCGCAGGTAGGTTTGCACGCTGCCGTACTGGGCATCGACCATGTCCAGCGCGGCGTTAAGGAAGTTTTCTTGCACGCTCCACAGCACCTGCAGGGCCTCTTGCGGGGCGTGGCTTTGCAGGATGGCCGGGGGGCGGTAGAGGGTGTTGGTGAGCAAGTAATCTTGCATCACTGTCTCGCGCGGCACACCCAGGGCCAGCAGGAACACGGCGGCGGCAAACCCGGTGCGGTCCTTGCCGGCGGTGCAATGGAACACCAGGGGCGCTTCCTGCGCCAGCAGCAGTTGCAGCAGGGCGGCAAAGCGGGGGGCGTTGTCGTGCACAAAACCGCGGTAGGTGTCTTGCATCAGCGCGGTGGTGTCCTGCGCCGTGAGGGCTTGGCCCGCCCCCAAAATGCTTTGCATGCGCTGGATGACGGTGGGCTCGATGGAGAGCAGATGCTGCCGCACGCCGGGAAGGTCATAGGACAGTGCGGCGCGCTCACCCACCCCACGAAAATCCACCGCATGGGCCAGACCCAGCCGCTGCAGGGCGGCGTGGTCTTGTGCCGACAGATCGGCCAGGTGGTCGGAGCGGAACACGCTGCGCCAGCGCAGCGCCTTCCCGCCATGCCCACGGTAGCCGCCCAGATCGCGGAAATTGCTGGCCCCTTGCAGGGGGATGTGGCGGGGCAGGGCGGTCATGCCTGGTCTGCTCCCAGATGCTGGCCCAGGACGCCCGCCATGGCAAACATGCCGATGCGGTCTTGCCCCAGCACAGCGCGCAGCTTGTCGTCGGCCACGATGGTGCGCTTGTCCTGGGGGTCTTGCAGGTTGTGGGCCTTGATGTACTCCCACAGCTTCTTGACCGCCTCGGGGCGCGTCACGGATGCGTTGCCAATCACGGCGGCCAAGGCGGCACTGGGCCGCTTGCTGGTGGCGCCGCTGGGTTTGCGTGCAGCCTTTTTTGCAGGTGCTTTTTGGGTTACATCGCTTGCTGTGTCTGTGTTAGCAGCTACTGTCTTGCTAGCGAATGTCTTGCGCGGCGGGTATTTGCTGTCGCGCTGCTCGAACTCGAAGTTCACCTTGCCCGCGTCCTTGTCCCACACCAAAAACGCCTTGAAGGCGCGGCGCGTGCGGTTGGAGATGAATTTCTCCAGCAGGTCGGTCTTGCCGCTGGCCAGCAGTTTTTCCATCTGCGCGCGCTCGATGGGCTGCTGCAGGATGATCT
>CAZRFF010000315.1:0-1890 GCA_964599265.1 uncultured Simplicispira sp.
GTGGATATCTGATGCTTTGAGGGAATGAAACCAATGCCCAGAATGTGCGCTTTCACACCCATCACCTCACGCCAAGGAACCCGCCATGTCCTTCACCGCCATCGACGATGCCAGCCCGCAAGCCGCCGTGCGCACCGACGCCGCCTGGCTCGACGCCCACTGGATACCCTTCACCGGCAACCGCAACTTCAAGGCCAAGCCGCGCATGATCGTGAGCGGCCAGGGCGCCTACTACACCGACGCCGAAGGGCGCAAGATTTTTGACGGCCTCTCGGGCCTGTGGTGCTCGGGCCTGGGCCATGGCCGCAAGGAAGTGGCCGAGGCCATTGGCCGCGCCGCCGCCACGCTCGACTACGCGCCCGCGTTCCAGTTCGGCCACCCGGCCTCGTTCGCGCTGGCCAACAAGCTCAAGGAGCTGACGCCCGCGGGCCTGGACTATGTATTTTTCACCGGCTCGGGCTCGGAAGCCGCCGACACGTCGCTGAAAATGGCGCGCGCCTACTGGCGTGCCAAGGGCCTGGGCAGCAAAACGCGCTTGATCGGCCGCGAGAAGGGCTACCACGGCGTGAACTTTGGCGGCATTTCGGTCGGCGGCATGGTGGGCAACCGCAAGACCTTTGGTCAGGGCGTGGAAGCCGACCATATCCCCCACACCCAGCCGCCCGTGGGGGGCTTCCACCGCGGAATGCCCGCCATCGACGGCCGGGCGCTGGCCGACAAACTGCTCGACCTGATTGCCCTGCACGACGCGAGCAACATCGCTGCCGTCATCGTTGAGCCGTTCTCGGGCTCGGCCGGCGTGGTCATCCCGCCTGCTGGCTACCTGCAGCGCCTGCGCGAGATCTGCACACAGAACAACATCCTCTTGATTTTCGACGAGGTCATTACCGGCTTTGGCCGCTGCGGCGGCTGGACAGGCGCCGAGGTGTTTGGCGTCACGCCCGACATCATGAACTTTGCCAAACAAGTGACCAACGGTGCCCAGCCCCTGGGCGGCTGCATTGCCAGCAAAGAAATTTACGAAACCTTTATGGCCACCGGCGGGCCAGAGTACATGGTCGAATTCCCGCATGGTTACACCTACTCGGCCCACCCTGTGGCCTGCGCCGCAGGCAATGCGGTGCTGGACATCCTGCAAAAAGAAGGCATGCCGGGTCGCGTCCAGTCTCTTGCCCCGTATTTTGAAAACGCCGTTCACAGCCTGAAGGGCGCCAAGCACGTGGCCGACATTCGCAACTACGGCCTGGCCGCAGGTTTCACCATTGCCGCGCTGCCCGGCGAACCGGCGCGCCGCCCCTACGAGGTGGCCATGAAATGTTGGGACAAAGGCTTTTACGTGCGCTATGGCGGCGACACCATCCAACTGGCGCCGCCCTTCATCAGTACCGAGGCCGAAATCGACCGATTGGTCAACGCCCTGGGAGAGGCGCTGACCGAAACGGCCTGATAGCGCCAGGCACCCCTGGCAAACACGGGACACGCTCTGCGCATTGCATGGAAAAAAGTCTTTTGTTTTGTGATGTGAAACGGAATTTCATAAATTTGCGTCACAATCGTGCCCACCCCAGCGCATTGCTTCAAGCCCTGGGGTAAAGACCCATAATCCTTCCCCAGGCCGCCGCCCAGCATGCGGGCGGCAGCCCGCGCCAGCCGCCCACCCCGCGCTGGCACCGGTTTGCATTGCGGAGACACACCATGCCCGACACCCCCAGCACCCCCCCCGGCCCAGACAAACGCGCCCTCCTGCGCCAAGCCGCCCTCGAATACCACGAGTTTCCCAAGCCCGGCAAGATCACCATCGCCGCCACCAAGCAGATGCTCAACCAGCGCGACCTGGCGC
Organism: uncultured Simplicispira sp.; assembly: GCA_964599265.1. Classification (GTDB taxonomy): domain Bacteria; phylum Pseudomonadota; class Gammaproteobacteria; order Burkholderiales; family Burkholderiaceae_C; genus Simplicispira. The sequence goes on from CAZRFF010000315.1 coordinate 1,841, forward strand.
TGGCCTATTCGCCCGGCGTGGCCGCGCCCTGCGAGGAGATCGTCAAAGAC
>CAZRFF010000316.1:0-1816 GCA_964599265.1 uncultured Simplicispira sp.
CCGCCTGGCCGCTGACCGGCGCCACCTTCATCCTGATGCACAAGGCGCAGGACAAACCGCAGCAGGCCGCAACCACGCTCAAGTTCTTCGAATGGGCCTACAAGGGCGGCGACAAGACGGCGGCCGATCTGGACTACGTGCCCATGCCTGAATCGGTCAAGGGCCAGATTGCCAAGTCCTGGGGGCAGATCGTCGATGCCGCCGGCAAGCCCGTTGCACTGAAATAATGGGGTTGATGTTGCCTGACCGCCTGTTTGCCTTTCTCGCGCGCGGCGCCGCGCTGCTGACCCTGGCGCTGCTCCTGGGCGTGCTGGTGTCGCTCGTCATCGGCGCCTGGCCCTCCATCACCCATTACGGCCTGGGCTTTTTGACCAGCGCCGCCTGGGACCCGGTGCAGAACGACTACGGCGGCCTGGTCATGATCTACGGCACGCTGATGACCTCGGCCATCGCCCTGGTGATTGCCGTGCCGGTGAGTTTTGGCATTGCATTGTTCCTCACCGAACTCTCGCCCGCCTGGCTCAAGCGCCCGCTGGGCACGGCCATCGAGCTGTTGGCGGCCGTGCCCTCCATCGTCTACGGCATGTGGGGGCTGATGGTGTTCGGCCCCATCCTCGCCGCCTGGGTGCAGCAGCCGCTGCAAAGCCTGTTCAAGGGCGTGCCCTACCTGGGGGCGCTGGTGTCCGGCCCGCCGGTGGGCATCGGCATTTTGTCGGCGGGCATCATCCTGGCGATCATGGTGATTCCCTTCATCGCCTCGGTCATGCGCGACGTGTTCGAAGTCACCCCCGCCCTGCTCAAGGAATCGGCCTACGGCCTGGGCGCCACCACCTGGGAGGTGGTGTGGAAGGTGGTGCTGCCCTACACCAAGACCGGGGTGCTCGGCGGCGTCATGCTGGGCCTGGGCCGCGCACTGGGCGAGACCATGGCCGTCACCTTCGTCATCGGCAACATGAACCAGCTCAACTCTCTCTCGGTGTTCGAGGCCGCCAACAGCATCACCTCGGCGCTGGCGAATGAATTTGCCGAGGCCGGCGAGGGCCTGCACCAGGCGTCGCTGATTTACCTGGGCCTGGTGCTGTTTGGCATCACCTTCGTCGTGCTGTCGCTGTCCAAGCTGCTGCTGTCCCGCCTGCAAAAAGGCGAAGGAGCACGCGCATGACGACATCCAGAAAACCCATTTCTGCCGCCGAACTGGCGCAGACCCGGGCGCAGCGCTACGCCGCGCGCAAGCGGGTCAACCAAATCGCGCTGGCCCTGTCGCTCGCCGCCATGGCCTTTGGCGTGTTCTGGCTGGTGTGGATCTTGTGGGAGACGGTACGCCTGGGCATCGGCGGCCTGTCGCTGTCGCTGTTCACCGAGATGACGCCGCCACCCAACGAGGCCGGCGGCCTGGCCAACGCGCTTTGGGGTTCTTTCACCATGGTGCTGCTGGCCACCTGTGTCGGCACGCCCATTGGCATCCTCGCCGGCGTCTACCTGGCCGAGTACGGGCGCCAGGGCTGGCTGGCGGCCTGCACGCGCTTTGTCAACGACATCCTGCTGTCCGCGCCCTCCATCGTGCTGGGCCTGTTCGTCTACACCGTGGTGGTGGCGCGCTTCAAGAGCTTTTCCGGCGCGGCCGGGGTGCTGGCGCTGGCGTTGATCGTCATCCCGGTGGTGATCCGCACGACGGAAAACATGCTGCTCCTGGTGCCCGCCAGCCTGCGCGAAGCGGCCTACGCCCTGGGCACGCCCCAATGGAAAGTCATCACCCTGGTGACGCTGCGCGCCGCGCGCGCGGGTGTGATTACCGGCGTGCTGCTGGCCGTGGCGC
>CAZRFF010000317.1:0-1701 GCA_964599265.1 uncultured Simplicispira sp.
TGGTGGCGCACATGAAGGTGAGCAAGAAGCCCCTGCCCGGCGCCACCGTGCACATGGCAGGCGGACTGGCGCACGGCGGCTTTGACGCCCAACTGCTGGCGCGCTGGCCCGATGCCGACGGCCCGCTGTTCCGCTTTGCCCTGCAAGGCCCCGCAGGCGAAGACGCCTGGACGCTGATGGAACGCCACGGCCACCTGCCGCTGCCGCCCTACATCGCCCGGGAGCAAAACACCGGCCACGACCCCGACGCGCAAGAAGATGCCGAGCGCTACCAGACCGTGTTCGCCCGCGCCCCCGGCGCCGTGGCGGCGCCCACGGCCGCGCTGCATTTTGACGGCGTCGTATTGGCACAGCTCGACGCCCAGGGCGTGGAGCGCGCCAGCGTGACGCTGCACGTGGGTGCGGGCACCTTCCAGCCCGTCAAGACCGACAACCTGGCCGAGCACCGCATGCACAGCGAGTGGTACGACATCCCCCTGCCCACCCTGGCGGCGCTGGAGCGCTGCCGCCAGCGCGGCGGCCGGGTGGTGGCCGTGGGAACGACCACGGTGCGCACGCTGGAATCCTGGGCCCGCAGCGGGCAGACCACGGGCGAGACGGACATCTTCATCACCCCGGGCCACACCTTCCAGGTCGTGGACTTGCTGGTGACCAATTTCCACCTGCCCAAAAGCACGCTGATGATGCTGGTGAGCGCCTTTGCCGGGTACGAGCGGGTGATGGCCTTGTACCAGCACGCCATCGCACAGCGCTACCGTTTTTTCAGCTATGGCGACGCCATGCTGCTGGAACGCTCAGGCGGCACCCAGTAAATCGCGCAGCCGCACCAGGGCATACGCCGCCGTAGCCCGGCGCACGGCGGCGCGGTCGCCATCAAAGCGCCGGCATGCGCTGTGGGTGTGCCCGTCCACGCACCAGGCCAGCCACACGGTGCCCACGGGCTTATCGGCACTGCCCCCGCCGGGGCCGGCCACACCCGTCACGGCCACACTGGCCTGGGCGGCCGAATGCGCCAGCGCCCCCTGGGCCATGGCGCGGGCCACGGGCTCGCTCACAGCCCCATGCTGGGTGATCAAACCAGCGTCCACACCCAGCAGCTCGGTTTTGGCGGCGTTGGAGTAGGTGACAAAACCGCGCTCAAACCACAGGCTGGAACCCGCCAATTCGGTGCAGGCGGCGGCAATGAGCCCGCCCGTACAGCTCTCGGCCGCAGCCAGCATCTGCCCACGGGCCTGCAGGCGCTCTGCGATTTGAACCAAAACAGGCTCCAAAGCCCGTCCATACTGCGGCAGAAGCTCTTGGTTTGATAGCATTCGGAATGTCAGGCAAAGCGCCAGGCCGCAATGACCAGCAGGGTGCAAAAGGCCGCCACGAAGTCATCGAACAAGATGCCCCAGCCCCCGCGCCAGCCAAAGCCTTTGAACAGGCGATCGGCCCAGGCCACGGGGCCAGGCTTGGCCGCATCAAAAAAGCGGAACAGCGCAAACGCCGCGCACTGCCCCAGCCAGCCCATGGGCATGGCCAGCCACAGGATGAGCCAGATCGCCACCACCTCGTCCCAGACCACGGCGCCGGGGTCGGCCACGCCCAGGTGCCGCGCCGTGAGCGTGCAGGCCCACCAGCCCACGGGCAGCGCCACCAGCAGTGTCAGGCCGATCTGCAGCGGCGTGAGCCAGTGCCACGCCACGGTGAATGCGAGCC
>CAZRFF010000318.1:0-777 GCA_964599265.1 uncultured Simplicispira sp.
AAAGTCAACATTCCCAGCTCCTTATGTAGTCGGCCCTGAAATATTCAAATGGCGTGGGGCGCAATGTCCGGTGATGGCGGCGTCGATGCTCCTGGTGCAGTCAGTTTCGCCAACCAGCGCTTGAATTCCCACATGCCTCCCTGCGCACCACGCAGGCGTTGCGCATGCGCATTCCCAAGCAGGTGCAAAAAAAGGCTGCCCAAGAAGGCTACCCCCTTCTTGACGATCATGCGCAGCAGCCAGCGGATGTTGTAGCCCGCAGCGCACAGCACCGCATGCAGCCGGTCACCGATTTCACCCTTCAAGTGACAGCGGTCCATGCGGTGATCGGCCTTGAGGTGGCCGATGATCGGCTCGATGGCCTGGCGCCGCTTGAGTTGCTTCCTGTCTTGCTCACTGATCCGCTTGGCTTTGCCCCGGTGCACGATGTGCACATCCGGATTCTGTGCATCCACTCCCCGATAGCCCAAATCAACAAACGCTGTGACGGGCTTTGTCTGGTTGTCCTGCATCAGGATGCTGGCCTGCTCCAGTTGGGCATTCAAGGTGTGTCCGTCATAAGGGTTGCCAGGGAAAGCTTTGGTCCCCACGATCAGGTTGGCGTTGAGCGTGCTGGCAATGCCAACCTTCACGCCGAACTCATAGGGCTGTTTGGCCTTGCCCTTGGAGATGCAGTCCACCTCGGGGGCGTGCCAAGCGTAGAGCTTGCGTTGTCCGTCCACTGCTTTGCGCTGGCCACTCTGGGCCACGATGCGTGCGGCCTTGCCCAAGGTCTCC
>CAZRFF010000318.1:787-1694 GCA_964599265.1 uncultured Simplicispira sp.
GGCGCGGATGGCCCGGACCGGGATGTAGTGGGCCACGGCCGTGCCGATGGCGCTTGCCTTGCGCTCAACCTCTCGCTGCAGGCGGCCCACGATGGTGCGCTGGCGTTTGATAGCCCGGCGCATGCGTTTGAACTGGCGGGCATGGGCATAACGCCCGGCCTTGCGGCCCAACTCTTTGCCCTCTTTGGCAAAGGTCTGTTTCAGGTGGATGCCGACTTCCTTGGCCGCTTCCACCAGCTTGTTGCGTGCTGTCTCCAGCAAGCGGCTGTCGGTGGGGTGCGCAATGGCTTTGTGCTGCACCGTGCTGTCGACGATCACGCGGGTCAGCTCCTGTGGCTTGATCAGCTTGAGCTCGACAGCGACGTTGATGGTTTGTGCCAGCAGCTCCTCCACGCCCTCATCACCCAGCAACTGGCGGAACTTGATCAGGGTGGTGGCGTCGCAAGGCTGGCGGTCTTCGTAGTAGGCGCAGCCTGAGAAGAACTGCCAACGCGGCGTGTCGGCCCAGCGGGCCACCACGCCTTCGTCGGATTCGCTGAAGGCGTGTTTGAGGTACAGCAGGGCGATCATGGTGCGCAGCGGCACACGGGGGCGCCCGGCGTTGCTAGAAACGGGGGCACGCTGCACTTGTTCGCCAAAGAGGTCCAGGTCGGGCATGGCCACGCCGGCTCGGCCTTTGCGGGAAAAGACCTGGGCCACCCTTGCTTCGATCTCCTGCCAGGGCATGCGCGAGGACAACACGGCCAGAGGGTGGCGCAGGTCGATCATGTGGTCGATGCGCGAACGGAAAAATCGTCGGTGGCGGGGCAGGCAAACATCACTGCAGAACTCCCAGAAAACTGCCCCTATTGGAATTCAAACTGGGAGTTCTGGATATCTGCAATCACCCCACAAACCAAGTGTTCAT
>CAZRFF010000319.1:0-1642 GCA_964599265.1 uncultured Simplicispira sp.
CAGCCCTGCTGACCCAACCCGCAGCACCGGCATTGCCCCCGCCCGAAGCCAAGGCCAGCACACCTTCGGCCACGCCCAGGCCCGCACCCCAGGCAGCCCCCAAGCCCCTGCGCAGAGCCAAAAGCACCGGCCCCACCAAACTCTTCGTGCTGGACACCAACGTGCTCTTGCACGACCCCAGCTGCCTGTTCCGCTTTGAAGAACACGACATCTACCTGCCCATGATCGTGCTCGAAGAGCTCGACGCACACAAAAAAGGCATGACCGAAGTGGCGCGCAATGGCCGCCAGGTCAGCCGCGCGCTCGACGCCCTGGCCGCCGCCCAGGGGGCCGACATCGGCAAAGGCCTGCGGCTCGACTCCACCGGCCAGCGCCTGGCCACGGGCAATTTGTTTTTCCAGACCGCCGCACTCGACATCCACCTGCCCTCCAGCCTGCCCCAGGGCAAGGCGGACAACCAGATCCTGGGCGTGGTCGAAGCCCTGCGCCGCCAGCACACCCCACGCGAAGTGGTGCTGGTGTCCAAGGACATCAACATGCGCGTCAAGGCACGCGCCCTGGGCCTGCCCGCCGAGGACTACCAGAACGACAAGGTATTGGAGGACGACGACCTGCTCTACTCCGGCGCCCTGCAACTGCCGCAGGACTTCTGGAGCCGCAACGGCAAATCGGTCGAAAGCTGGCAAAACGGCCCGCACACCTTCTACCGCATCAGCGGCCCCATCGTGCCGCAACTGCTCATCAACCAATTCGTGTACTTTGAAGCCCCGGGCGAGCCCAGCCTGTATGCACGCGTCACCGAAATCCGCGACAAAACCGCCGTGCTGCGCACACTCAAGGACCACGGCCACGCCAAGAACGCCGTCTGGGGCGTGATGGCGCGCAACCGCGAACAAAACTTCGCCATGAACCTGCTCATGGATCCGGACATCGACTTCGTCACCCTCACCGGCACCGCAGGCACGGGCAAAACGCTGATGGCCTTGGCCGCAGGCCTCACGCAGGTGCTGGACGAGCGCCGCTACACCGAAATCATCATGACCCGCGCCACGGTGAGCGTGGGCGAAGACATCGGCTTTCTGCCCGGCACCGAAGAAGAAAAAATGGGCCCCTGGATGGGCGCCCTGGACGACAACCTCGAATTTTTAGCGAAAGGCGACGGCGGCGGCGCGGGCGAATGGGGGCGCGCTGCCACCAACGAGCTCATCCGCAGCCGCATCAAGATCAAGAGCATGAATTTCATGCGCGGGCGCACGTTCATGAACAAATACCTCATCATCGACGAAGCGCAAAACCTCACGCCCAAGCAGATGAAAACGCTCATCACCCGCGCCGGCCCAGGCACCAAAATCATCTGCATGGGCAACCTGGCGCAGATCGACACGCCCTACCTCACCGAAGGCTCCTCGGGCCTGACCTTTGCCGTGGACCGCTTCAAGGGCTGGCCGCACAGCGGCCACATCACCCTGGCACGGGGCGAACGCTCGCGCCTGGCCGACTTTGCGAGCGAAGTGCTGTAAGAAGAAGCTCGGCACCAGCCCCACATGGACCTGGCGATCAGGGGCCGCTCACCCCATAGGGGTACACAGTCGGCCCTGCAAATTTCCGCCAACCCGCATGGGCACTGGGTTTTCGCTGGTTC
>CAZRFF010000320.1:0-1518 GCA_964599265.1 uncultured Simplicispira sp.
CTTTTAACCCGATCAACCTGCATCACCAACACTGCCGAATTGGACTCACTTCGGGGAGGACTGGCCTGAATTGTGGAATACTCCCCAGGCTGTGGGAATACCCACCCTGCCAAGGCCGTTCTTTGCGCATGGGCGAGAATAAGGGTTTTGCCTGAGCACCCCTTTCACCCGTGCCGGATACTGCCCTTCCCCCCACTGCCGCCGCCCCCACCGCGCCCACTACCCGCATGACGGCGCAAGAGCGGCGCTCCAGCATCAGCCTGGCGCTGATTTTTGCGCTGCGCATGCTGGGCCTGTTCCTCGTGCTGCCCGTGTTCGCCCTGGAGGCGCGCAAATACCCCGGCGGCGACGACCCTGCCATGGTCGGGCTGGCCATGGGCATTTACGGGCTCACGCAGGCGTTTTTCCAATTGCCGGTGGGCATGGCATCCGACCGCTACGGGCGCAAACGCGTGATCGTGGCCGGGCTGGCGGTGTTTGCCGTGGGCAGCCTGATCGCCGCGCTGGCCGACTCGCTCACCGGGCTGCTGGTGGGGCGCGCCCTGCAAGGCGCGGGCGCGGTGTCGGCCGCCGTGACCGCCCTGCTGGCCGACCAGACGCGCGACGCCGTGCGCACCAAGGCCATGGCCCTGGTGGGCATGAGCATTGGCCTGATGTTTGCCATGGCCCTGGTGCTGGGGCCGCTGCTGGCCGCGCACATCGGCCTCAATGGCCTGTTTGCCCTGACCTTGGCCCTCACCCTGGGCGGCATTGCCGTGGTGCTGTGGGTCACCCCGCCCGAACCCGCACGCCACGCCGACACCCCCAAAGGCCGCGTGGCCGACGTGTGGCGCCACGCCGACCTGCTGCGCCTGAACCTGGGCGTGTTCGTGCTGCACACGGTGCAAATGTCCATGTGGGTGGCCGTACCCGCCATGCTGGTACAGGCCGGGTTGGAACGCCAGGCGCATTGGCACATCTATTTGCCTGCCGTGGTGCTTTCCATCGTGGCCATGGGAGGCCTGTTTGCCATGGAGCGGCGCGGGCGCCTGCGCGCCGCCCTGCTGCTGGCCATCGCCATGATCGTGCTGGTGCAAATGGGCCTGGGCGCGGTGGCAGCCAGCGGCAACGCCCCCACGCTCACGGAGCTGGGCGCGCTGCTGTTCGTGTTCTTCTGCGGCTTCAATATGCTGGAGGCCACGCAGCCCAGCCTGGTCTCGCGCATGGCGCCTGCCCCCCTGCGCGGTGCGGCGCTGGGCGCCTACAACACGCTGCAATCCGTGGGCCTGTTCGCTGGCGGCGCCCTGGGCGGCCTGCTGGCCAAATGGACGGGCGCCCCCGGCCTGTTTGCCGCCACCGCCGTGCTCTCGGCCCTGTGGTTGTGGATCACCTGGCCCCTGCAGCCCGTGGGGCGCGGCCAGGAAGCGCATTAATTTTTTTATCCCGCCGCGCCCAAGCGGCCCCCAAGCCCGGTATGCTGCGCACCTGCAGCCTCGGAGGGGCTGCTTCATCCATCTGGCCCGGACCCCTCCTCCCAGC
>CAZRFF010000321.1:0-1511 GCA_964599265.1 uncultured Simplicispira sp.
TTTCTTTTGACGGGTCAAAAGAAAGGGACTGCGCCGCCGGGCGCACATCCCGGCCTCCGCCCTCAACCCAGGCAAACATCAAAAACGATAGCTGTAAGCCAAGGCAGCACAAGATCCAGCTACCCCACCTACCAGATCACTTTGTGAGCACTTGATCCAAAGTCACTCAAACCGCTAATCCTTGGTCGCCAGGCGCTGCACCTGGGCCACGTAGGCCTCGCCATCGGGCGGGCGCCCCGAGCGCTGGCTGTCCCACAGCATCTGCCCCAGGCATTCCATGGCAGCGTGGTGGGCATCGTGCAATGAATCGAGCCGCCGCGAGAGCAACTCCACCGCCTGGCGGATGCCGCGCGGCTGGTCGATGCTGCATTGCTCGCTGATCGACAGGTGCATGGACAGGTGCAAAAACGGGTTGGTGCGGCCTGGTTCCTCGTCGTAATTGCGTTTCAGGGCGGCGTCTGCGTCGTCCAGATCGGCATGGTATTCGGGGTGTTCGGCGATCCACAGGCTGGCCAGGGTTTCTATGGCTTCCATGGGACTGCCCGCACGGGCCTTGGCGTGCACGGAGCAGAAAAAACGGCGGACATCGGCTTGGCTGGGTTGGAACATGCGGGCAGTGTAGTGGTTTGCACCGGCCGGGGCGCGGCTTGCTAAGATGCCCGGCACGCGTGTGTTGACGGATAAATACCCATGGATTTTCAGACTTGGCTGGCGTTTGTGGTCGCTTCTTGCCTCATTGCCATTTCGCCTGGCTCGGGGGCGGTGCTCTCCATGAGCCACGGGCTCAATTACGGGGTGCGCAAGACGGGGGCCACCATCGTGGGCTTGCAACTGGGGCTGCTGCTGTTGCTGCTGGTGGCTGGCGCGGGCGTGGGTTCTTTGCTCATCGCTTCCGAAACGGCTTTCAGCGTGGTCAAAATTTTGGGCGCCTGCTACCTCATCTGGGTGGGCTGGAACCAATGGCGCGCGGGCGATGCCAGCCCGCTGCAAGACCAGGCCGAAGGGGGTGCGGGCACATGGCAAAAACGCTGCCTCACCGGTTTCTTGACCAACGCCACCAACCCCAAAGGGATCGTATTCATGGTAGCGGTGCTGCCCCAGTTCATGACGCCCAGCCGCCCGCTGTGGACGCAACTGCTGGCCCTGGCTGCCACTTCGGTGGTGGTGGACACGCTGGTCATGCACGGCTATGCCGCAGGCGCTAGCCAACTGCGCCGCTTCATGCGCAGCGCGCGCGCCCTGCGGATGCAGAACCGCGTGTTTGGCGGCTTGCTCATGGCGGTGGGGACGGGGCTGTTTTTTGTGCGGCGGAGCACGCAAACGGCTTGATGTAATACAAACTCCAGGAGGTTCGACATGCCAGTTGCCGTTGTTGCCAATCCCAAGGGGGGCGTGGGCAAGTCCACGCTGGCCACGCAGGTGGCAGGCTACTGGGCCAGCCAGGGGCACAAGGTGGCCTTGGGCGATGCCGACCGCCAGCAGTCCGCCCGCCTGTGGCTGGACCTGCGCCC
>CAZRFF010000322.1:0-1502 GCA_964599265.1 uncultured Simplicispira sp.
AGCAGGCCGACACCGGCACCAAGATGATCCACCTCGGCAAGAACACCAAGAGCCGCATCGTCTCCAAGGGCATCAGCGCCGGGCACGCGCACAACGCCTACCGGGGGCTGGTGCGCGTCAACGGCGGTGCCGAGAACGCGCGCAACCACACGCAGTGCGACTCGCTCTTGATCGGCGGGCACTGCGGCGCGCACACCTTCCCCTACGTGGACACGGCCCGCGCTGACGCCGTGGTCGAGCACGAGGCCACGACCACGCGCATTTCCGAGGAACGCCTGTTTTACTGCCAGCAGCGCGGCATCGACCCCGAGGAGGCCACGGCCCTCATCGTCGGCGGCTTCTGCCAGGCGGTGCTCGAAGAATTGCCCATGGAATTCGCCCTCGAGGCCAAGGCCCTGCTCGCCGTCTCGCTCGAAGGTTCGGTGGGCTGATTTTTTAGCCAAACAAGCCACCAAACCTTATCCGACAAGCGCAACCAGCTATCAAATCAAGAGTAATTTATGTCCCAATCCCCTGCCCTGCTCCAAGTGCGCGACCTGCGCGTGGCCATTGGTGAGCGCACCGTGCTGCAGTCCGTTTCATTCGACGTTGCCGCGGGCGAGCTCGTCGTTCTCATGGGCGCCAACGGCAGCGGCAAATCCACCCTGGGCATGGCGCTGGCCGGGCACCCGCATTACACGGTGCAGAACGGGCAGGCGCTGCTCAAGGGGCAAGACCTGCTGTCCCTGCCCGCGCACGAACGCGCACGCGCCGGCTTTTTCGTCTCCTTCCAGTCGCCGCCCGACATTCCGGGCGTGAAGAACAACCTCTTTGCCCGCACCGCGCTCAACGCCGTGCGCGAGGCGCGCGGCCAGGAACCGCTGGACGCCTTTGACTTTTTGACCGATGCCAAGGCCGCCGCCAAGGAACTGGGCCTGCCCGCCACCATGCTTAACCGCCCGGTCAACGAAGGCTTCTCGGGCGGCGAGCGCAAGCGCAATGAGCTGATGCAGCTCTCGCTGCTCCAGCCCCACCTGGCGCTGCTCGACGAAATCGACTCCGGCATGGACGTGGACGGCGTGCGCGCCGTCGTCGCCCTGGTGCAAAAACTGCGTGCGCAGGGCACGGCCTTCATCGTCGTCTCGCATTACCTGCACCTGATCGAGCAGCTCGCACCCAGCGCCGTGCTGCGCCTGGACCAAGGCCGCATTGCCGAAACCGGCGGGCTGGAGCTGGCGCAGCGCATCGCCCGCACCGGCTTTGCCGCCAACGCTGCCTCCAGCGCCAAAAAAGCGGGAGCGTAAGCCATGGCAGACAGCACCATCCCCAGCAGCGCCGAGGCGCACGCGCAGCTGCAGCAGCAAGGCTGGATTGCGCGCCGCAGCGAAGCCTTTCACCACCTGCCGCCGCCACCCCTGGAGCAATGGCTGGCAGGCGACAGCGCCAGCGCCGAGCCCGCCTGGGCGCTGCAGACCGACGGCGATGCCAGCGCCGTGCAGGCGCGCCGGCTCGATGCGCTCGAT